>JANXZD010000327.1 GCA_025355705.1 Bacteroidota bacterium
GGTATATGCATTTGCTAATGCTTTATCCTGAATTTCGATGACATTCTGTGCATCATTATCATTCCCTGGATCAGTTGCGTTCCACGAACCTGCCCAAACCCAATCATCGATATCCGATGTCGAATCACGATTATCAATAACTGCAAATTTATTATGCATCAACCCCGTGCCTGCGTTAGTGGCATCGAAACCATCATCGATCAATGGAATACTTGCATTTTTCAATGTTGTCCAAGGAGCAGTTGATTGGTTGTCTTTTTCCCCGATCGCTCTCACTTTTACGCCACGACCCTTTGCAGCGATGAGTGCATTTGCAATATTTGCACCAACTGTTCCGCTTAAACTATAGAGAGCAAGATCGATCGACACTGTTGCAGAGTTGATTCGATTGATCAATTTTGTAGCAATATTTGTTGTCAGAGCATTTTCACCACGCGCAAGAGTTGTATTTACGTTTCTGCTGAAATATACATTCATCGTACCGGTTGAAGTGAGCGATGATGTTGAGACGATATAATCAGAAGTATTGGTTGAACCGCCTGCATTTGCTGAAACAAGTTTAGAATGATAGATTGTTGCAGGCAATAATCCGGTTAGTGTTACTTGGTGAGTTGTCACTAGATTTGTATCTGTTACTTGATCTCCTAACGCCGTTGTCTTTCCGTAAACAATAGATGACGTTCCTGGAACATCGGTGACCCACTTAAATGTTAAACTTGATGAAGTGATATTTGATTCATAAGGGAATGCCGTAAGAATGCGTGGACCATTTCCTTCCGGTACAATATCATCGATCGAGCGCGGAAGAAGCTGATAAATTGAAACATTAGATGAAATGAACTCTCCTACGACACCAACCATATCGAATTTTCCGGATGGTGTAGGTGTATTTGCTAAGTTTGTTTTTGAACTGATCCTAGTCTGTACAGTTCCGCTCGCATCGGTAATATTATAATTTGTTCCACTTGCCGTTGTCGCCCAAGATGATGCAGGTTGTCCGGCTGTCGTCGCAACTGCTGTAATTCCATTTACTCTAACTAATTTTGCTTCGTATAATTCCACAACTGTTGGAACTTGAGTAGCGATCTGATTAGCGGTGAGCACTAATGTATCAACCGGGTTTCCTTCCGATAATTTTTCTAGTAATACACAAGGAGCAAACTCAAACAATCCGCCAAACGGAGCAATCTTTCCGAGAATAATAACTTCGTCTCCGCGCTGCACATTGTTCGAGACACTTGAATCAAACAAAGCCATACCTGTTGTTGCATCCTGCAAATATGATGGACCACCGAATTCATTTGCCACGGTGATCACACCTTTTGTTACAGCCCATTTGCCCAAAAATGAATGAACACCATTCGCCTCTTTTTTCTTAACAAAAAAAATGGGACGGGGCGAGCCATAAACTAACATCAATGGTTGTCCTGCAATACCCGAATAAGAAATACTATCTTTGCTCAATCGGACATTTAATGAAAATTCATCGGTAGAATCAGTTGAAGTAACTGATGCAATTGAAATTATGATACTATCAGTTCCGACTAAAGAAATATTCTTAAATGTAACCGTATCACCAGAAGAGCTTTTCGAAAGATTAGCAGGAATTGTTGTGATCGAACCTACATTCCAAGTAAATAAAGATGGCTTTATAATCTGCAATCCTCGGATCGTGTCTGTTGGTGATTTAACGATAAGTGTCAACGTTGTTGGAGTGTTGTATTTCCAACGAACAGGAGAAATTGATGCGTTGCCAGGACTTGCGGGACCGGTTCCATAAGAATTTTTTTCGATAGGACTGGATGAATTTTGTGGATTGGTTTTTGCGGGTACATTTTCAAAAAAATCTTTTGAATTATCATTTGAATCCCAGGCATTTCCGAGGGTATCTCCGGTAATCGCCAAAGCTCCGCTTTTACGTTCAAAAGATTTTTTATCAGAAGTTGTTCCTGTTGGAGTAAATTTTGTCCCTTCACCCGCAATAGTTGTGCTCGCATCCCAGGCGAATACATCTATGACAGCCACTCCTTCTAGAATTGCAACTACTGATCTGACGCCAGAATTTGCTAAATTTTTGCTTGCTGGGAAAGTAATATCCGGAATTACCGCTGCATCACTTTCCGCGATGAGCAGAAAGCCATATGCTTTAATTGTTTTTCCCGAAAGAGAAAGCTGCCATTCTGCGGCATTTACTGTTAATGTAGTTGATCCTGAAGCGATCTTTGCATTAACACCAAAGGTTATATCCACCGAAGTTGGATTATACAATTCAATAAATTCACCGCCAGTAAATACGCCAGATGCCCCCCCCATCGGTGCGACTTCACTAATAACAACGTGGTTTGCGGGTTGTGCATTCATTAGTAGAACACTTAATGCAAAAAATGTTGTGAGGCTATACAGATTCTTCATTGCTTTTTTTTCTCCATAAATATTATACGGTAAAATAATAAAAATATCACAATAAACCATTACGGTTTCGTTAATTATTGTAAATGTAAATTGTTGATTGATGATGGAAAATGGAGTATTTTGTCCTACACTTATGTATCGAATCCCAATTTCTCCGCCAAACCAATTAACGCTATTCCGCATTTTACTGACACCGGTATTTGTCTATTTTCTTTTTTCAAATGATCCGGTGAACAAGCAAATTGCACTTGGAATATTTATCTTTGCAGCAATCACGGATTGGTACGACGGATATGTCGCTCGACGATGGGGCTTTATCACACGATGGGGAAAATTTCTTGATCCGTTAGCGGACAAAGTATTGACATCAGCTGCATTTTTTTCTTTTGTTGCAATCGGTTATGCAGAATTGTGGATGGTCATTCTCATTGTTATTCGAGATTTTGCAATGACATTACTTCGCGCATACGCTGAATTCAAAAATACTTCGATCAATACAAGTGGTTTTGCAAAGACAAAAACATTTGTTCAGTTAGTTGTTATTTATCTTTTTTTGATCAATTATATCGTTCGGACTTCGACTGAATTCAATCTACTTTTTGGATGGATTTTCGATATTGTTGCCACACCAATTATTATGTATGTGCTAATGATGGTAACAACAATACTAACAGTATGGACCGGCATAGTATATATTTCTACAAACAGAACTATTCTCAAAAAAATTTTCTCAAGAGAATCAAATGGAACAGACACCGAACAAATTGCAAACTGAACAGCCTAAACTTGATTTTATCACAAGATTTATTGGCTCAGGATTTTTCACGGGATACGCACCAGTGGCATCAGGAACTGTTGGTTCAGCCATTGCATTGGCATTTTTCTTTATTCCCAATTTTTCTTCACTCTATAGCATTATTCCTGCAACGATCATTCTTTTTGTCATCGGTGGATTCGTTGCTGAAAAGATGGAAAAAATATATGGTCAAGATCCAAGCGTTGTTACGGTTGATGAAATTGTAGGAATGTGGCTTAGCTTGTGGTTTATCCAAATCACAATCCTTAACGTGGTACTCGCATTCATCATTTTCAGAATACTCGATATCCTCAAACCATATCCTGCGGGTGAATTTGATAAACGCAGCGGCGGATGGAACATTATGCTTGATGATGTCATTGCCGGACTATACACGAACGTTATTCTTCAAGTTGCTTTTCGCATTACACTATTCTGAATTCAATGAGAGCAGAAATCATTACTATCGGTGACGAGCTTCTCATCGGGCAGATCATCAATACCAATCAAGCATATATCGCTGAAAAATTGAATAGCGTTGGCATCTATTGCGACCGTATGATTACGGTTGGCGATAACGCTGAAGTTATGATCGATGCATTTACTGCTGCATTCAATCGAGTTGATGTTGTTTGTGTTACAGGCGGACTTGGACCAACTCACGACGATATCACAAAAAAAACGGTGTGCGATTTTTTTAAGACCGATCTCGTCATCGATAATGAAGTGCTAGAACATATCAAAGCATTAGTCCAAAAAAGAAATATCGCAATGCTCCAATCAAATATCGATCAGGCACTTGTACCAAAAAATTCTATGGTAATACCAAATCTTATCGGAACCGCGCCGGGAATAATGTTTGAACGAGATAATAAATATTTTTTTGTAATGCCTGGGGTTCCATATGAAATGAAAGGAATGATTGACGGCTGGATACTTCCTTTCCTTGAGAAAAAGAATATTGATACAGTTGTCCGTCACCTAACACTAAAGACAACCGGTATTGGCGAGTCGATGCTCGCTCACGAAATTGGTGATGTTACGGATATGATTGGAACTGATAGTACAACTACCTTGGCATTTCTTCCCAACCCTATGGGAACAAAATTGCGTATAACAGTTAAAGATCGATCCATGGAAACCGCACAGGCAAAGATCATTCGCGCTGAACAATTCCTTCGGTCAAAGATTGAAAAATATATTTACTCTGATGACGAAAAGGATTTAGAAGATATCATCGGTTGTTTGCTGAAAGAGAAAAAATTAAAACTAACAACTGCA
>JANXZD010000331.1 GCA_025355705.1 Bacteroidota bacterium
GCCAAAATTTGCCCACGGCGTCTTCGGAGCCATGAACAGCGGGCTTCAGGTCGTTGATATGCTGCTGGACGGGAAAGTTCTGCATGGCAATTCAATGTACAAAAAAGCCAAATCCTAATTTTTATCGTTTTCGCCTTGCAAATTCTGAAAATATTGTATATTATGTAAAATGATAGTATTTTTATGGACGGCATATATTCTCAGGGGGGCAAATGAAGATAAAAAATAAAATAGCAATTACTGTAGCCCCAATACTATTGTTGGCAATCTTAACGATGAATTTTGCTTTCGGATTCTTTTTTCAGAATTGTACACTAAAATTGGAGTTAATGTATTTCAATGTCGTATGTACAGTAGCATATATTGTTGTGGCATTGATAGTGTTTTTTCTTTTGGGATCGCATCTTTCAAAACCTTTTGATAAATTGATTAATGATGTAAAATCAATAGACATGACTAAAAATGAATTTGCCAGATTATCTGAGAATGGACTAAGTGAGTTTTCGTTCTTACGTAAATCGATTAATGGACTGCTAAATAGAATTGAGATTGATCAAAGGGAACTTATTGATAGCAAGGAAACTTTGCATGCTACTCTGTTATCTGTTGGCGACGGAGTAATTTCGGTAGACAACAAAGGTAACATCCAGTTTATGAATCCTACTGCACAAAGATTAACAGGTTGGAAACTGGAAGATGCAATTAGTAAACCTATTGAATCCGTGTTTGTTATCATTAATGAATTAACCAGAGAGCCCGCCGACAATCCTGTGAAATTAGTTTTTGAAACAGAAGAAATTTTGGAGTTATCGAATCATACAATTCTTTTATCAAGAGACGGAACTGAAATACCGATTGAAGATTCGGCATCGCCAATTAAAGATATGTTAGGAACAACAGTCGGTTGCGTACTTGTGTTTAGAGATTTCAGTGAACGAAGAGAAAAGCAAAGACACATCGAATTTCTAAGTTATCATGATCAACTTACCGGACTGTACAATCGCAGGTATTTTGAAGAAGAGATTAACCGCATTTACGTTGAAAAAAATCTTCCATTTTCTATTATATATGCAGACATCAATGGCTTAAAACTCATCAATGATGCTTTTGGCCATGGAAATGGCGACAAGATTATTCAGTGGATTGCAGCATTATTTACAGATGAATGCGAGCCCGGCAACATTATTACGCGAATTGGCGGCGATGAATTTGTCATATTGCTGCCCAAAACCGATGAAGCAAAAGTAGAGGACCTTGCAAGGCGCATTTTTGAGAAAACTGAAGAGAATAAATTTATGGATATCTACACATCCATTTCATTAGGCTGGGATACCGGAAAAGATCCTAATCAGTATTCATCAGATGTGCTAAAAAACGCTGAGGACTTCATGTATCAAAAGAAGATATTGAATAGTACGAACAAACGAAATGAAATGATCAGATCTATCTACAACTCTTTGCTTCAAAAATGCCCGGGTGAAAAGGCTCATTTTACAAGAGTCAGTAATTTGTGTGAAAAAATCGGGAGAGCTTTTAATCTGAGTGGCACTGATATTAAGGAACTTATTGCGGCGGGAGAGTTGCACGATATTGGTAAAATCGTAATTGATGAAGCTATACTGAACAAGACAAGAGATTTGTCCGAATCAGAGGTATCTCAGATGAAGCACCATCCGGAAATAGGGTTTCGACTTTTAGGTGCAACAAATGAGTATTTAAATGTTGCAGAACATGTTCATTCTCATCATGAGCGATGGGATGGAGCCGGCTACCCCAGAGGATTAAAGGGTGAAGATATTAGTTGGAAAGCAAGAGTAGTTGCAGTGGCAGATGCATATGATGCTATGACATTTGGGCGTCCTTACCGTGAGGCTATCAGCACAGAGGATGCTATTGAGGATTTAAAGAAAAATGCCGGAACACAATTTGATCCGGACATTGTCAAGGTATTTATAGAAAAAGTTTTAGGACTTGAATGGTAGGCTAATTTCCTAATGGCAGACTAATTTCCGGTAGAATTATTTCTATTTTTGTGTCATCATTTCTAAAAACATTTTTGCAAGTTCAGGGTCAAATTGAGTTCCGCCATTGTCCTGAATTTCTTTCATTGCTTGATCAATTGACAACGCATTTCTATATGGCCTCATTGAAGTCATTGCATCATATGAATCAACAATTGCTATTATACGAGAGAGCAACGGAATGTCTTTGCCGCTTAACCCCTGCGGATAGCCATTTCCATCCCACCGCTCATGGTGTCCAAGAATCAATTCTGCGATTGGCTCGAGTGCCGGAGTAGCCGACGCAATCCTGTAACCTTTTTCAGGGTGCTTCTTAATCTCCATCCATTCATCGTCTGTCAGCTTATCAGGCTTGGATAAAATTTTGTCGTCAATACTTATCTTACCTATATCGTGCAGCCTTGATAATAATTCGAGTTCATTTAGCTGTTCTTCGGATAGTTCAAGTTTTTTACCCAACATACTCGAAAGTTCAACAAGTCTTAGTGCATGTTCTTGTGTTTGGTGATTCTTTTCAAACAGCGTTGTCATTATTGATGAGATTAATGAGCTATGCAAACTTTTGCGCTCTAACAATTTGTGTCGATACATATTGTCTTCAGCAATCTTTTCAACATCACCAAATATTTCAATAACCGAAGTCTTAGTCGCGCATCCAAATGAAACACTAAGTAACATGCTTTCTTTATTATTTGCATCTTTATTTTCTATCAGCACCTTGGATATTTTATCCAATAATATTCGGGCCTCTTTATTAGTTGTTTGAGGCAACAACACAGAAAATTCATCTCCGCCAATTCTTGCAATTACTCCTTCTTCACCGCATACCTTTTCAAGTATCTCTGCCATTTCAATAAGCAGTTTGTCACCCTCTGAGTGTCCAAGAGAATCATTAATGAATTTCAAACCATTTATATCACAAGTAATTATTGAAAGTGGCAATTGTGCTTTCACATCCAATTGACGAACTTTTTCTTCGAAAATAGCACGGTTGCACAATCCTGTTAATATATCATGATAACTAAGATAAGCAATCTCCTGCTCTTTTGCTTTTTTCTCAGTAATGTCTATAATCATACACAAGTGCAGCTTGTGAGAATTTTCAATTTTCAATGGTGCCACGGTCATGTTTGTCCATACAATTGAATCATCCGGTCGAATAAATCGCTTGTCAATATTATAGTTACTTATTTTCCCTTCATTTACCTGCTTTAGAAAATTCAATTCTTCCCATATTTCATTTGGAAAAGTTATGCTCATCCAGTCGGTGTTTTGAAGTTCCTCACTTGTTCTGCCGGTTATCTCGCCGAATTTTGGGTTTGCATTATAAATGCAGCCGGTCAAAGAATCAATAACCGCCATTCCTATTGGTGATTGATTGAATATTGTAATATAGCTCTCAACGCTTGCTTTTAATTCTCTTTCCGCTCGTTTCAGGTCTGAAATGTCTCTGCTTACACCCTGGAATCCAACAACTCTTCCATCTCTGTCGCGAAGAAAAGACACATGCATTGAAATCCAAATTTTACTTCCGTCCGGCTTATAGTGTTCAACTTCAATGATTCTTGTTCTTTTTTTATTTATCTTAGGGTCTTTTTCGTTTTTCATTTCTTCCAAAAAGATTGACTTGACCTTTTCAAGTGATTCCTGAGGCAAAAGATCAGGGATGCTAAATTTCATCAATTCTTCTGT
>JANXZD010000524.1 GCA_025355705.1 Bacteroidota bacterium
CCAATGCATCGGCAAATTTTTCAAAATCTTCTTTGTAAAGGAATATTTTATGTTTTTTGAATTCGTCTTCGGCAATTTTTTTGCTTTCCGTAATCGTGATGTAAAAATCTTTTTCAGATTTTGTTGCTTTCACATCAAAAAAGTAAGTACGCTTACCCGCACGCACACGTCTGCTAAATACTTCTTCTTTTCTTTCCGTCGATTGTGTAGTAGAAGTTTCCAATTCTACCCCTCCTGTATATAGTGAATGAAAAATTGTGCAGCATTTCTGCACGGATGTTGATTACTAATTATTTTTGTATGACTGCAATTTTAGCAGTTGCAACTTGATCACCCGCTCTATTGTGAGCGACAATAATATATATTCCACTAGCAACCAATCTGCCCTCTCCGTCACGACAGTTCCAGAAGGCACGTCCGCCCCCTTGTGCGGAAAATTGAGAGATCACTTTACCATTCAAGGCAAGAATTTTAATAGAACTCTCGTCTACCAATCCTCGAATCTCAACGGATTGGTTGTTTGGAAGATAAATCGGATTTGGTGAAAGGTCAATGGAAGAAAATGTTGCCTGAGTTTCTATCGCCGGGACTTCAATGCTGGACAATCCTTTATCAGTGCCAAAATACATGATCCCTTTTTTTTTGTCAAAAGCAAGGGACATAACATTATTATCGGCAATTTTTCCATTGGTATTTTCAACTGTATATTGATTCAGAAGCTGTCTGCCGTCAGGAGAAACAACGAATACTCCTTTTGATGAAGTTGCAATCCATTTATTATTTTGCGCATCAATAGTGATCCAATTGATATACTGATCTGCAATGAAGTTCAAATATATTTTTGAAACTCCATGCTTCGGATTGTTGATATCGGTAATGATGGTTATACCCGTACTCGTTGCGATCCAAATATCGTTCTCTTTATCGACAATCATCGATTGTGTATTCAGATTAGAGGCGCCGTCATCAACGGTGATCACACCCCAGTTATTTTGCGAACCTGTTATAGCACGTGATTCGTTAAAGAAAGCAATCGGTGCTGAGGGACGAGAAAAATTTGTCGGGACGGTATTCGTAAACCATTTGGTATTGTTTTGATCGATCACAACTCCAAACATGTAGGCAGGATCACCTCCATATGGAAACCCGGGGTATGATTCCCACGTTGAATCCGGTTTCATTTTCCAGATTGTTTTACTAAAATCTGCTGCGCGGAAGATGGGCACCCAAACATTTCCATTCCTATCCGATGCAATCTTACCGGGAACAATATAATTTGTGTTCTCACTTACGCCAACAAAGCCAGGAACGTTTTGATTGAACACTCTAACAACATTGTTATTTCTATCGACAAGAACCAACCCGCCTCCCCACGTGCTGATCCATTTGGAATTGTTAGGCCCAAGCTCGATTGCATAACAATCGTTCGATGATACCATTGGCGTGTTTTCAATTGTATAATTTCTCCATTGAGATCCATTGAAGCTATAAAATCCGGATCCGCCTGAACGACCGGATGCCGACCATACCATTCCATTTTCATCAACGACTATTTGTGGGAAGGAATTTGAATTCGGTCCATTTGGAAGAAAAAAATTCCAATTCGTTGTTTGATCCCACGAACCAATTCCGGAAGAGATAAATCCTAAAAATACTTTCCTCTCTTTTGTTGTCGTACCACTAGAAACCGTTGAAGGGATTGCACTGTTCAACAATGAAACCGCACTTGAGGTATTTAAGGATTTTACAGAACTTCCTTCAACAAATACTAGCGACGTATCAAACGCTGCAATGATCCGCACAGCAGTCGCCAATCCATTGACAACACTCCAGCTATTGTTTTGATACTGCATCAATCCTATGGTAGACGATGCGTAGAATCCACCATTAAATTCTGCAAGACTATTCACGGTTGAATTATTGGAGAGAATTTCCCATGATTCAGGCGCAATAAGATTTGTCGAACCGGATTTTGACGTAACAATTCCCAATGAGGTCGCTACAAATACCCTGTTTTGGTAAACGTGAACAGAAGTAACAATCGGCTCAATAAGCGAAGCAAATCGTGTATAAGTATCCGAAAATTCGAATTTGGAGATCGAAAATACGACTGCTCCAAATCCGGTGGAGATATACATCTTGTCACCGGATTGAAAGAAATTATTGATGCTCCGATTGGTTTTTCCTGAACGGGTTATATCGGTAATATAACGCCAAATATTCTTCTTAGGGTTATAGACATCAATATTTCCTGACTGTTGACCAATCCAAATATTTCCCAGAGAGTCAACGAATATTGCGGTAGCATCATTTGTTGACAGACCGTCTGAATTGACAAACTTTTGGTAGGATGAATCGGAAGGATTAAATTGAAAGATACCGCCTGATGTGGCAGCCCAAATTGTTGTTCCGTCGGATGCAATCGAACGGACATTTTTCATGTCCGTATAGCTTTTCCAATCACCAATTCCTGCAACGGAAGCGGTAGAGAGAAAGAAAAAACTATTCGTTACTATTAGCACAAAAAACCAACGACTCTTCATCAAAACATTTCCGGCACGCATACGATAGACTCCTCTCAATACGATGTGAGATTGTTGAATTAGCGTATCAAAGAGTCTCTCGCGCTTCCCTTTCTAATTATCAAACAATTTTTGAAAAAAGATCCGCCATCTCGATGGCACCCAATGCTGTATCATATCCTTTGTTCCCTACAGTACCACCGGCTCGTTCCATTGCTTGTTCAAATGTATTTGTTGTTACGACACCGAACAGCACCGGAATATTGCGTTCATATGAAACAGCACCAATTCCTCTGGCACATTCCTGACAAATATAATCAAAATGCGGAGTTTCTCCACGTATCACTGCCCCCAAGCAAACAACTGCATCATATTTTTTTTTGGTTGTGATGAATGATGCAACTTGCGGCAATTCATATGCACCCGGACAATGAAAAACGTCAATATCGGTTGCACCATTTTTTTTAAAACACTGCAACGCTCCGTCAAGCAAACTCTGTGTTACAGTCTTATTGAATCTGCTGACAACGATTGCAAATTTTTTATTGTGTGCGCTTACGCCGCCTTCAAACACTTGTGGAAAATCTTCGGTAGCCATGTTCTGCAGAATCAACGTCCTCTATTTTTTGGGTGAATTGCCGGAGAATAATCGATGTTTCATCATGTTCACTCGACTCTCATCAATATAAAAATTTCCAAGCACTTCATCATCATTTTTTTTCCCGCCGTGAAAATCGGAGCCGCCGCTCTCTAAAAGAAAATATTCGTTCACAACACCGCGATAATATGATGTATGGGAAGGCTGGTGCGAAGGATGAATCACTTCAATTCCATCCAAACCGGAACGAATTGTCTGATGAAGCAGTTCTTCTGTGGTAAAACGACCCGGATGCGCAAGAAAAGAAAGGCCACCGGATGATGAGATGAGTTGTATCGCATCTTTCAATGTAAGCTGGAATTTCTTTTCAAATGCCGGTCCGCCGTTACCAATAAATTTTTCAAACGCCTGATGATATGTTTCAATATATCCTTCTTCAACCATTGCAGAAGCGATATGCGGACGGCCAACCGCTCCGTGCCCTGCTCGTTCCAAGACAGATTCGATCGTTAATGGAACATTGATATTATTCAATTTTGCAACGATCCGTTCTGCGCGTTTCACTCGTTCCCGTCTAAAAAATTCCAAATATTCCAATAGCCGTTTGTTCGTATAATCTAAGAAGTATCCAAGGATATGTACGTCTCTATCATCAACCAATGCACTCAGTTCCACTCCGGGTATCACTTCAACACCAAACTCTTTTCCGTATTCAATCGCATCGGGAAATGCGTCAACACTATCATGATCAGTAATACTAATGACAGACAGACCGCGTTGCTTGCATTTTTTGACCACCTCGTATGGAGAGAATATTCCATCCGAGTAGGTTGTATGCATGTGCATGTCTGCTTTAATCATAGAAGATTTTTTTGTTGACTAGGAATGCAGTGTTTTAAAATTCTCGTAATCATTGATAATCAACTTGCTGCCTTGCAGCTGCAAATATCCTTTTTTAATGAATTTATGAATCATTCGGGAGATTGTTTCGCGTGATGTTCCGGCCATGTTCGCAAGATCTTGCTGCAATGGAAGTTCATCAATCTCCACTTTTCCTTTTCGAAATACGCCGACATCATCCGCCAATTGGAGCACAACATTGGCAACACGGCCTGCAGCATCTTTCAGCGACAAGCTTTTTATCTGGGCGTCAGCTTTTCGCAATCGACCTGTCATTTCTCGCAGTAAACCGATAGCGACCGATGGATAATCGGTCAATGATTTCAAAAAATCACCACGATGGATCATGAATAATTCTGATTTTGATGTAGCAACAACGCTTGCTGAACGAGTGGAACCATCGAGGATCGCCATTTCACCGAAGAAATCACTTTCGCCGAGAATGGAGAGGATCACTTCACGGCCGTCATCATCCATACGCACGACCTTTACTTTACCGGAAATAATCACAAAAAGAGCGGC
>JANXZD010000355.1 GCA_025355705.1 Bacteroidota bacterium
TTCCAAACATCTCCGACGCTTCCAACTTCTCCTTTTCCAACAACTACTTCCCACTCAAATTTATGATAGAGGGTGTACGGATCATCTCTTCGAAGATCCCAATCTACACCACTGGCGCGAAGCATCGGACCGCTGCAGGCATAATTGATAGCAAGATCTTTCGGAAGAATACCAACATTCGCCGTCCGTTTGATGAATATCTCATTGTAATTGAGAAGATCATTCAGATCTTTTAAGGTTTTTTTGAAATCACTACAGAATTGTTTAGCCGTTTCAACAAAACCGGTTGGAAGATCGTGAGACAAACCGCCGACCCACATATAATTGTATAATAGACGTGCACCACATGTTGCCTCGAACATATCTAAAATTCGTTCGCGGTCGCGGAAGCAATACAAGAATGGTGTGAACGCACCCATATCAATGCCAAACGTACCGATCGCAATAAGATGTGATGCGATCCTTTGAAGTTCAGCCATGATGATACGGATATAATGCACGCGTTCGGAAACTTCGATCTTCAGCATTTTTTCAACACCGACAACGAAGGCAAGTTCGTTCGTCATCGCCGCAGTGTAATCCATTCGATCAACGTATGGAATGACCTGTTGATAATTTGTCATGTGTTCGCAATGTTTCTCGAAACAGCGATGCAGATATCCCATATGCGGAACGACATCAACGACAACCTCGCCGTCGAGGACAACTTCAAGACGAAGCACTCCGTGTGTTGACGGATGCTGAGGTCCCATATTGACAACCATTTCTTCCGTCCGTAAAGACCTTCCGGTGCTTGTCCGCGCTTCCGAATTTGGTTTTGTTGCTATTTCAAGTGTTGATTCGCTCATTGTCTTTATTTTAAATTTTAACTTAGCGTTCTCTGATCTCAATTGTAAAATTAATATGGGACCTTCATTCCATTGTAAAACTCAGGGGTCTGATAATCTTTGCGCAACGGATGACCTTCCCAATCATCAGGAAGTAAAATTCTTCGTTGATCAGGATGATTGATAAAGTTTATTCCATATAAATCGAATGCTTCACGCTCGTGCCAGTTGGCTGTTTTCCAAACTGATTCAACGGATTGAATATTTGGCGTTTCCGTCGGGACTTCAACTTTCAAAACAATCTTGTGTTTGAAGGTCATCGAATAGAGATGATAGACAACACCAAGCTTTCCTTTGTAATCCACACCGGATAAACAGGAAAGATAATCGAACTGCAGCCGGCTGTCGCTCTTTGCAAATGCAGCAACTTCATGGATCTTTTCCGGTTGGATCTTGATGGAAGGATCGAGCACAGTCTCGAGTTTCGCCTCGAGAACTGCATCGCCGCACTGGGCTTTGATCAGATCGTAAATTTCTTGTGCTGTCATAATTTTTTTTGGGAAGGTGACCGTCACTTTCAAAGTGGCGGTCACCTATTTAAGTTACACTGCTTTCTTCTTTGCCATACTTTCGTTGCGGATCTTTTCCTGCAACTTGATCAATCCTTCGATCAATGCTTCAGGGCGGGGCGGACATCCCGGGACGTACACATCCACCGGAATCACTCTGTCAACACCTTTCAACACATGATATCCATGTTCCCAATATGGTCCGCCGCAATTGGAACAGCTTCCCATTGAAATAACGTACCGAGGCTCGGACATTTGATCGTACAATCGTTTAATGCGCGACGCCATTTTCAATGTCACTGTTCCGGAAACGATCATCACGTCGCATTGACGAGGAGTCGCGCGCGGAATGACACCGAAGCGCATCATATCAAAATTGGATGCGGACGCCGCCATCATTTCAATCGCACAGCACGCAAGACCGAACTGCATCTGCCACAGTGATGAGAGACGCGCCCAGTTCAACAGTTTATCCATTGTTGTTACAACAACGTTCGCATTTTCAAATTTCTGATCGAGAAGACCCATACAATTATTTTGTTAAAATCATTTTTTGAGTGTTAGAAAATTTTCCAGCTTGAATTTTACAAAAATATACTCCACTGGGAAAGCTCGATGCATTCCACTCTAGTGAATACCGTCCAATTGTTTTGAAGTTATTAACAAGAGTTGTTAATTCTTGACCAATCTGGTTATAAATCTTAATAGTAACAAAAGCATCTTCCGATATTTCATAGGAAATGTTTGTTGATGGGTTAAACGGATTAGGAAAATTTTGTTTGAAAGAAAATTCTGTTGGCTCAGGTGTTGTATTTGTTGCCGGCTCACCCTTCTTCTGCATTCCATAATAACTTACATGTATAGTATTTGAATTATTTGACACAAGATTCGTTACATCAACCGCTTGAACATTATATAAAGCTGTGTAGGGATTATTTGATGAAATTACAACGTCGTAATCTGTATATTCCAATCCATTCGATGTACCAATTAAATTTCCATCACGATAGATATCATATCTTACAATATCCAATTCATTACTGGAAATCCAAGCTAACTTAGGATGTCCAGAAATTACAGTATAAGATAAATTAGTTGGTGCAGAAGGTGTTCCATATGGATATTTATAATATAACATTCCTTCTCCGGGTTGTAGAGTGTCTACCATTTGACCATTGGTTCTTGGAAAAACCCAAAATTTAGAATTATCAATCCGGCATACCTGAAATTGAGAAGTAACATCGTTAAAGTATACATTCATCTGTCTTTGTTCTGTGGAAATGGTTCTTCTGTTTACTAACATAAAATAATCGATATTCAAATTATCTTTGAATAAACCAAGTTCAACGTACATTTGAGCATTCGATTCGATTTGAGGGCCCTGGTTTGTTTTTACTCTTCTAATATAATTGCCCGTTGGCAAATTATTTGATGTTAAAAGATGAATGCTAAATCCGTTTTGCCAAGTTAGACCTAATAACGTTTGGCCCAACTTACCAGCAAGTTTTTGGTTTAATAATTTTATCCCATTCCATTTATTTTCACCATATCGACTGTTGGTTATTGGCGTAAGGTCTTCATTTATTAAACCGATAACTCCTGTATTTGCTGATGCATTGTAATCATCACTCCAAAAATTAAAATACATCAATCCTTTTGCTCCATATGCTAAAGCAAGATATACTTGAACATAAATTTCACTAAGATACGGTTCGCGACTTATTGTCTTCCCCGGCGGATTCCAAAGACCAATATTAGGATAATACCACCATTTACCAGACAACGTATTGATAGAACTTACTTGTGCGTTTCTAAATTTTCCAATTTGTGTTTGCAAGCCACTTCTATATCCAGTTATAGGATCACCACTGCCAAGCTGTGTAAAAATTGTGTAATTTGAAGCGGTAGGAAGAGGATCGGAATAAAAAAAGCGATAAATATCTGGTGCTAACTCAAATGGTTGTGCTTCAGCTGCATATCGGGAAAAATCATTTGAATACCAATAATCGTCAATCGCAGCATGACCAATCCCTTTGCCTGTCGTAGTATTTGCTCCTGCAGATTGAAGCAGGCTATCAATTTTTCTTGATGCAAAGTACTGATTTACAAAAGGTTCATCATCCAAATAAAATCGCGAAAGTGCAGGTTGGTTAATGTATGCTATTGCTTTGTTTCTGATTTCTGTATTGTATGTGCCGTTAAAAAAATTTTCAGCATAATTCGGTCCAAGATCTCTTTTGCCGTCTACTCGCACGTTATCAAACCAAAGTTCTCCGCTACCGAGCCATTTTACACGAATGTCGGTATCTCTTGTTGCGGACAATTGTACTGCTGTTTGACCGTTCGGCATATCTGGTGGAGGAGGAATTTGTGACTGCGACGATTGACTGGATACAACAGTGGGTAGAGATACAAAATCTATGCTAAATGTTTTGTATGTATTATCGAAAGGAAAATCTGCACTTGTTAAGGTGCGTGATATAGTTGTACCGCCGTTGTACACTTCTAAAAGTGCAATCTGATCCGTGGCATCTAAAGTTGTTGGACGATTTACTTTAAGACGAAATGTTGCTCTGTAATTTTGATCTGCTATGTATGAAGGGTTATATCTTGGGGTAGAGACAAGATAGTCACTGGTACTATTTGCTTTTCTGGATTGTTTAGCATAGTACGACGAAGTAATGCCCAATGGTATTTCAACATCATTGTCGGGATTTTCAGGTTGACCACCTACAGTTAAGAAATACATGCTACTGCTTGCATAATAAAATCGCTCCACACCTGCATACGAATCAACAACAGCCGGAAGCATAATCCCGATGCCGTGAACGTTTGCAGAATCGAGCAATCTGTTAATGTATGCTTGGCTACTGCTCTGTGTGAAAGCAACACCGTTGTTAAAATATCCGTCTCGCAATAACGGAAAGATTTTTTGCAACTGAGTAATTGTATCATTAACTCCCGGAATTACTGATGGAGGTCTATCATTGGTAATTCGGAATACACCGATAGGAAATTGCTGTGAGAAAAGAATATTAAAAAGGAAAATGATTGAAAAGAGTATCTTTTTCATAAATGTATCGCTTGGGTTCATTTGAGAAGGATTGCTTTTTTTACTTCTGAATTATTTGTAGTCTTGATTCTGTAGAAATACACACCTGAAGAAAGTTTTATACCAGCATCATCTGTTCCATTCCAATGCATCGTATAACCTCCTGCGCTTTGTGTTGTATTGACTAATGTCTTTAATTTTTTCCCGTTATTATCATAAATTGTAATCAATACATTTTCTGTTTTTGACAACGAATATTCAATAACAGTTTCCGGGTTGAATGGATTCGGATAGTTCTGTTGAAGCTCAAAATCTTTTAGTAAAATATCCTTTTCTGGTTTTACTGAGGTCACTAGATTGGTATCACCGGAATATATACCGAAAACCCCATTAACCGAATGATTTCCACCGCTTATAATGTCATCAACACCATCACCGTTCACATCTCCGGCATCTTCCGGAAAATATAATACATCACCGCAACATTCAGAAAACGAACGATATGCAACAAACTGAGGCTCTTTTCCTCTTCCTCCTAAATATACTCTAAACCCCGGTGCACCGGTATAGAGAGATGTGGACAGAAGAAGATCGGTAATACCATCGTTATTATAATCACCACCTCCAGTCACCCATGGATGAGCACCATAGGATACTGTGTCGTTGTACGGAGGAGGTACGTAATAGGTTGGAATCGTGTCAAAGTTTGTGCCGCCTTTGAAAATGTAAATCCGGTTTGCCAAAATATCGTTTATACCATCGCCATCTGCATCAAAACATTCTATGTGATCCGTAAACTTCCCTGCTGTATTGCGAGAATCAATATAGTATTTCTGCTCAAAGACAAAATTTCCTTTATTGATAAAAACTTTGATATAAAAAAATTGATTGTTTGCATTATTTGCAAGACCATTTAATCCTAATGCAATAATATCTTTTTTCCCGTCATTATTTATATCCCCTATGGCAAGATCATAACCTAAAAACATCACGGTGGTATTTCCCACTATAGTCCATATAGGATTTGGAACTATACC
>JANXZD010000529.1 GCA_025355705.1 Bacteroidota bacterium
CGGGCGGTTCACGATCTACAGATATTGCCCTGTTAAGTTCCGAAATGCAAGCGTTAGAGTATTTATTTCAACTCCCAGTCGATGCGCCTGATGGAAGTTCAAATTCAGAGACAATCGTAGTGCCATTATTATTAGAAGTAAGCGATATTGAAGAACTCAGATCAAAACTAACCCAGAGAAATAATAAATTGTATGTATCAAATTTAATTTCGTCGGTGGCGTTAGAACGATTGACTGCTGATTGTTTAAGCTGCTCGATTTCAATTCAGAATCTCATTTTTTCCGATCCATTTGTCTTGTTAATGAATGAAAATATTTTTCAAACCAATAACTATATTTCTGCATTAAGGGAATCGAATATTTCAGTCACATATCGTTATGCTCCAAAGCTCTCCTGCATTACAGCAAATCCATTCTTCCCGCACTATGTTGGTAATAAATATTATTCAAAATATATTGATAAAATAGAACTGGTTAACCAACTACGGTTAAAGTGTTCCACTCCAATATTCAATACTCAAGAAACTGACACTTCAATTATATTTGATATGTGTTTTAGATAAAAAGCATCATTCCGTTGTATATTCATCCAATCACCGTAATTGCCAACAACCGAGCGTACTATTCCGATAGTTCCTACAATATTTGTGTTTGAACAAAGCAGACTTTTCTGTCTAAAAATCACCTTTGTAAAACGGCAAAAATTCGGTACCTTTATTAGATTTATTCATAATGGCAGCCTGAATTGAAAAAATATCTATCATTTATTAAAATAGAACACACACTGTTCTCCTTACCAATGATCTATAGCGGTGTGTTCCTTGCTTCTAAAGAAAGACCTTCCACTCTATTGCTCATTCTTGTACTCGTTGCTGCAGTCGGTGCACGCTTGGTTGCAATGACATTGAATCGAATTATTGACCGCAAAATCGATCAACATAACCCCAGAACGATCAATCGAGAACTCCCCAGCGGAAAGATGAACTTAAAAGAAAGTTACGGCGTTTTGCTTGTGGGTTTAGTGCTGTATGTTGTTTCTGCAAAAATGATCTCAGATTTTTGCTTCTACCTCGCACCAATTCCCTTGATAGTTTTTGTCGTGTATCCGTACTTAAAAAGGTTTACTCCGCTTGCGCATTTCGGTGTTGGGATGGGATTGGCAATGGGACCACTTGGGGGGTTTTTTGCTGTAACCGGATCAATAGATCGTTTTGGAATAGCATTGTTGCTTCCTCTGTTCAATCTTTTTTGGGCAACAGGATTTGACATCATCTATTCTACACTAGATGAACAATTTGATAAAAAAGCAGGATTGTATTCGTTTCCATCTCGTTTCGGGAAAGTCCGTGCGTTACAAATTTCTGGCTTATTGCACATTTTAGCATTTTTTGTCCTTGTTGCACTTGTAATAATTTCCTTGAAGGCTTTAATAGCACTTCCATTTTTATTACTGAGCGGATTCCTTCTCTGGCTTGAACAGCATAAAGCCGAAGATGTGGAGTTGGCATTCTTTAAGATCAATATTGTGGTTGGGTTTAGTATTCTTGTTATGATATTGGTAAGCGTATAAAATCCTAAAACCTAATTTCGAAATTCTAAACATTAATATTCAAATGTCTGAGAATCAGAAACAGTATGATTTGGAAGAAAGAACTGAAAAATTTGCGGCTGAAGTTGGAGATTTTATTGATTCACTGCCAAACAACATCCGCAATTTAGAATATTCAAAGCAAGTGATTCGTTCATCTGGTTCAGTTGCGTCAAATTACATTGAGGCAAACGAATCATTTAGCAAAAAAGATTTCATATATAGAGTTAAGATTTGTCGAAAAGAAGCAAAGGAATCTCGTCTTTGGTTGAGATTAATACAATGCAAACCGGAACAAGAAGAAACCCAATTGAAATTAATTCAAGAAGCAACCGAGTTGATGAAAATCTTCGGAGCAATAATAACCAAATCCGAATAACATTGTTTCGTATTTAGAATTTAACGTTTAGGATTTGTTCATGAAAATCGTCTTAGGCATTACAGGAAGTTCCGGCGCAGTGTATGCTTTGGATTTTCTGAAGAGATCTCAGTCAGATAAATTTCTCGTCGTCAGCAAATGGGGAAAAGCATTGTTGAAAGACGAATTGAAGATGTCTGATAAAGATTTGTTACCGTACGTTAAACGACAATTTTCTGACGATGACCTTGCAGCACCAATCGCTTCCGGCTCAAATTTTTTTGATGCCTATGTGATACTCCCTTGCTCCACTTCAACAATTGGAAAAATTGCATCGGGAATTGGTGATACTCTAATCACACGAACAGCGCAAGTAGCGTTGAAAGAACGATACAAGTTAGTCATCTGTGTTCGGGAAACTCCATTATCGACATTAACGCTGGAACAATTGAGCAAACTTTCAAGTTATGGTGCTATCATCATGCCGATATCATCTCCACTGTACTTCGTTCCTCAAAGTGTTGATGAATACGTTGGAGCATTTACGGACAAAGTCCTAGGTGCAATTGGAGAAAAACGTGGACGCGGCTGGAGAGCGGAAGAGTTTGAATAGCAATTGATAATTGAGAATGAACAATTAATAATTCTCATTGTGTTTTAGGCCTTTGTGGTTAATAATAAAACTATGTTTGATAATTTACAAGACTTTGTGAAACATCTCGAAAAGAACGGAGAACTTCATCGCGTTAAAGTTGAGGTCGATCCGGAATTGGAAATTACTGAGATTGCAACTCGCGCATTAAAGCTCGGTAAGCCCGCTTTATTATTCGAAAATGTTAAAGGAGCGGATTTTCCCCTTGTTATCAATATGCTGGCGAGTGAACGACGAATTGAACTTGCTCTCAACAAACATCCTGATGAGCTCGGAGAGGAATTAATTGCGTTTGCAGAAAAAATAATACCCCCATCACCAAAAATTCTTTTTGAAGAATCAGCGATGATCCGCCGATTATACAATGCACGACCAAAGAATGTGACGATTGCCCGTTCGCAGGCTGTGATAGAAGAACCAAATCTTTCTGCGCTTCCCATCTTAAAAACGTGGCCGGAAGATGGAGGGCGATTTATAACGCTTCCGCAGGTGATCACCTACGATCCAAAAACCGGAAAACGAAATATTGGAATGTATCGTATTCAGAAATACGATGATCGAACTACTGGAATGCATTGGCAAATTGGAAAAGGGGGTGGTTATCATTATCACGAAGCTGAGAAAATGAATCAGCCGCTCGAAGTTGCTCTTGTTATCGGCAGTGATCCTGCCCTTCTTCTTGCAACTGTTGCCGCCCTTCCTGAAGGAATTGATGAAGCAATGTTTGCCGGTTTCTTACGCGGCAAACCAACAGAGTTTGTGAAAGGTCGATCGATCAATATTTCTGTTCCCGCAAACGCAGAGTTTATTTTTGAAGGAATTGTAAAACCGAAAGAACGAAAACTTGAAGGTCCATTTGGAGATCATTTCGGACATTATTCAAACGCTGCGGATTTTCCGGTGTTCCATATTCACACAATGACTCGGCGCAAAGAACCGATTTATCCTGCAACCATTGTCGGAATCCCACCAATGGAAGATAAATTCATCGGTGATGCCACGCAGCAAATCCTTGCGCCTCTTGCACGATTGATCCATCACGAAGTAAAAAATATCTGGGCGTATTACGAAGCAGGATTCCACAATCTTCTTGTTGTTTCGGTCAACGAACGATATCAAAAAGAAGCGATGAAAGCAGCACTTGGATTAATGGGAACCGGACAATTATCCCTGACAAAATGTTTGATCACAGTTTCTGAAAATGTCGATGTAAGAAATTTCAATGATGTACTGAAAGCGATCCGCGATAACTTCGACCCGCATTTTGATTTTGTGATGATCCCTAAAGTACCACTCGATACACTTGATTTCACTTCATTCAAAATGAATCTCGGCAGCAAAATGATCATCGATGCAACAGAAAAGAAAAAGCCGAAACAGAAAGTGAATATAAAAAAATTGAACGAAGTCGTAAAATCTCTTTCTTCGTATGACAGACGGATCATTGACGCACGTCTTATTGAAGGTTCATTCCTATTGGTGAAAGTGAAAAAAGATGGCGACGCAGTCATTAAGAAAATTGTGAAGCATTCTGAACTTGAAGGAGTGAAGATCGCGGCTACCGTCAGTTTCGACGTAGATATTAATGAACAAGAAAGTTATATTTGGGGCGTCTTCACACGATTCGACTGCGAACGCGATATTATTTTTACCGAACAAAAACTGATCGGTATCTCCCCAATATACAAGGGAATTTTAGGAATAGATGCTACATGGAAAACCGGTTATCCAAATCCGTTGACAATGGATGAAGCGATCGTAAAAAAGGTAGATGAGCGCTGGGATAGTTACTGGAGATAACTTTATTTTTTGATTAACCATTATAATTGCAGATGAATACATCTATACATTTCAGAGATAAAAATCTATTTCCTATTTGGGATAAAGTTCAGAATGGTCAGCGTCTTTCATTGGAAGACGGACTAACAATGTTTGCGTCGAACGATTTAATTTCAATCGGAAAGATGGCGAATGCTGTTCAACAGATGAAAAGCGGCGACGCTGTTTATTATGTTGTCAACCAAAAAATTGAACCGACAAACATTTGTGTGCTATCGTGTAAGTTCTGCGACTTTGCAGTAAAGCAAGGAACTCCGCAAGCGTACGAAATGACGATCGAAGAGATCCTTTCAAAACTCAACTCCGATGTTCACGAAGTCCACATTACCGGCGGCTTGCATCCCGATTGGCCATGGGAATATTATGTTGGAATGGTTCGAGATATAAAAAAAGCATTCCCACAAATTGATGTGAAAGCATTCACTGCAGTTGAGATCGATTTTTTTCACAAGAAATTCAAAATGCCAATTGAAGAAGTTCTTCGTCAATTGTATGCTGTTGGATTACGAACAATGCCAGGCGGAGGTGCAGAAGTATTCTCCGAACGCGTACGGAAACTCCTCTTCAATCAAAAGATTGGTGCTAAGACCTGGTTCGAAGTTCACAAGACAGCGCACAAGATGGGAATTCCATCGAATGCAACATTGCTCTACGGCCACGTTGAAACGTACGAAGAACGTGTAATTCACATGACAAAGTTACGCGACGCGCAGGATGAAACACACGGATTTCTTTCGTTCATTCCACTCGCCTTCCAACCCGGTGATACCAGAATTAAACCGAAGAACGATTTTACATCTGCAATCGAAGACCTGAAGACAATTGCAATTTCCCGATTGATGCTCGATAATTTCCCGCACATCAAAGCATATTGGGTGATGTTAACGGAAGAAGTCGCTTCCGTTGCGTTAAACTTTGGTGCCGATGATATGGATGGAACTGTCGGTGGAGAAAAAATAGCTCACGATGCCGGCGCTACGAGCCCGATGACAATGGCAAAGGACAAACTCATCAAGATCATTAATGATGCAGGGAAAATTCCTGTTGAACGAGATGTCTATTACAATGCAATTAATGTGAACACGGAAAATGTTATCGGAAAAATCCCATATCTCAATTCCGTTCCCTTCTATGAAAATATTGAGCAACGCCAATTCAAAATCCTCCCTATTGTACCAAGGAGAATGGGACAACTGTCTGCAAAAGATCAGATCGATGCCGGATTATTCTCACTGATGGATTATTTTGCGCAAGAAAACAACCTTGAATTAATGAATTATTGTATCGCAACACGTGATCAAGTAAAAAGTGTGATGCTCTTCTCAAAAGAGGGTTGGCAAGGATTACAAGGGCGAAATATCGGTATTATCGATGATACTGCTACATCGGTCAGACTTCTTCAAGTTCTGTTGGAAAAAAAGTATAGCGTAAAAGCTAATTTCGTTCGAATGCATTCCAGCGTCAATGATTTTTCCCAATTTGATGCAGTTCTTTTGATCGGAGATGAAGCGTTGAAAGCAAATAAATCCGGCTTGATAGGATTCGATCTGGTGTTCGACCTCGCTAAAGAATGGTATGATTGGCAAAAAATGCCGTTTGTTTTTGCAGTGTGGGCTTATAAAAAATCTCTTTCTACCGATAAAAAAGAGGAACTTCAGCAGATCATCCTCCAATCACTTGAAAAAGGAGAAAATCAGCTTGAATCCATCGGGACACTTCATGGCAGAACGATCACATTATCTCCCTCTGAAACTTCAGAATATTTGCAAGGATTCAATTATCGACTCGGTGAGCGCGAAAAAGAAGCAATGAACATCTTCAAAAAACTTATTGAAGAAGTTGTTGTAATTTAGTAACTTAATAAACTTTACAACGACAATTGAGCCAATGGACCAACAGATCGTAACAAAAATTCAGGAGTTAATTCAACAAGGCGAAAAACTTACGCCTGAAGGGGGTCATGAATTTTCCGGGTACAATGCTAAGATGCAAAGCCAATATTTGATGTGGCGGAAATCTTGCCTTGATACCATTGTGAAGATCGGCGACAAAGCAAATCCTCATCGTGAAAAAATCACTAAAGATGAAAATGGTGCGTATTTTTATCAAAGTTCTGCACAACTTATTCTTGAGATGATAAAACAATCGCTTGTGCTTGCTGAAATTGAAGTAAAGAAAATTACACCGGCACAATCTGCACCAAAAACTGTTGCAACACCTGCGCCTTCAAAGGCTGAACCGGCAGTGCCGCCTAAACCTGCAGCTCAACCAGCTCCTGCAACAGTAAAACATGAAACACCAATAGCTCCACCGGTTACAACTCCGGCTCAAGCTCCGGCACCAATCCCTGTTTCGCAGGCTGCAGATGCAGAATCTATTTCAAAAAAACAAGTACTTGTTCTTTCATCATCAGAATCTGAATTACAAAATCAACTTTCCAACTTGTTAAAAGAAATGGGAATTGATGGGGTCACATTCCAACGTGGCAGTGCCCCCGATGCAATTGTCGGATTTTTAGAAAAATATCCAACGGTAAAATATGCATACTATCTTTATAATCCAGAGGATATCAATAGCGCAATGTTTGAGCTTGGATATCTGATCGGTAAAGTTGGTTCAAATCGAGTTTGCTGCATTCACCGAAAAGATGACGCACCTCCAAAAGGCGTTCCTGGAATCATCTACAAAGAAATAGTTGTTAAACTGGAAGAGATCAGTTTCAGTTTAATCAAAGATCTAAAAGCTGCCGGATATACAGTAACCTTCTAATAGTTTATTAACGTTACCAACCGAAGTATACACCCTCTTTGGAGGAATGTTTTTTGATATGACACTATCTGAAATTTATACAAACGTTCGAAATGGAAAACGCATCAACAGAGAAGAAGGGTTATTCCTTCTTCGCAATGCTCAATTACTGGATCTTGGAGATCTTGCAAACGAGATTCGTTTCAGAAAAAATCCTGACCCTGCTGTCACATTCGTTCTCGATTCGAATCCAAACTACACGAATGTCTGCAATATTGATTGTATCTTCTGTGCATTTTATCGTCACCCCGGTGATGAAGGTGTCTACACTCACTCTATTGACGAGATGATCCAGAAATTCAAAGAGTCAGCAAAAAAAGGAATCACGACTATCCTCCTTCAAGGAGGTGTGAATCCTGCTTTACCGTTCGAATATTATGTTGAAATGGTTGAACGGACGGTAAAAGAAGTTCCTGAAGTATATCCGCACTTTTATTCTACGTCAGAGATTATTGAGATGGCACGTGTATCAGGATTGAACCTGACACAAGTGCTTCAACGATTATGGGATGCTGGACAACGATCAATACCCGGCGGCGGTGCAGAAATTCTATCCGATAAAGTGAAGAAAAAAATCAGCAGCAAAAAAGGAACTTCAGCGGACTGGCTAAACGTGATGCGCGAGGCACACAAGATTGGATTCAAATCCACCGCCACGATGATGTATGGTCATCTTGAAAATGATGAGGACATTACCGAACATCTTGACGTTGTTCGTCAATTGCAGGATGAATATCACGGGTTCACGGCATTTGTTCCGTGGAGTTTTAAACCGGGAAATACTCCGTTAGAAAAAATTATTCCAACCTACGCTACGCCAAAACGTTATTTGGAAATGATTGCTTTTTCGAGGATCTATTTGGATAATTTCGATCATGTTCAGGCATCATGGTTCAGCGAAGGAAAAAAGACCGGACAAATCGCACTTCATTTCGGCGCTGATGATTTTGGCGGAACGTTACTCGAAGAAAATGTTCATGCTGCAGCAAACTTCGTGAATAAAACGAATACTGAAGAATGTATCCAACTCATTCACGAATCTGGTTTCGATGCTGCACAACGAGGAACGTTGTATGATATAAAAAAAATCATTTTTAGAACAAAAGCTGCGTGATAGAATATCGTTTTGCGTTATTATCATTCATTTCCCCTACCTGTAGAATTATATTCAATTTCTTATCGTGATGAATATTTTTAATCATTATGCAACAAAGAAATAAAATTAATACAAAAATTGGAGAGCGACTTTTTTTACCCGAAGTTTCTGGTTGGTTAGAAATTGCTGGCGATTTTTTTGCTTTAGCAAATATCATTCACGGTGGAATGGGTAGTTGTTTAAAATTGATTCATGAGAATACAAAACAAATATATGCTCTTAAGACGATTCATTTAGATTTAGTCGAAGACGATCAAGCGTACAATAGATATCTGGACGAACTCAAAATATGGATTACAATTTCACAGTTTAGTGGCGTCGCAAAAGCCTATTGTATTACAAGATTTAATGAATTGCCCTGTATTGTTTCTCGCTGGATGGAAGGTGGAAATCTTAGGAACAGTCTAATAAAAAAAGAAAAAGAATTGTTTTTTATTTCTGCATTAAGAATTGCGAACACATTAAATTGGGTTCATAATAATTACGGAATAATTCATCGGGATTTAAAACCAGAAAATATTTTAATTGACAATAATCTTGTTTTTGTTTCAGATTGGGGACTTGCAAAAATAATTGAAATAAAGCATAATCTTAATTTGAAATCGACAATAAATGGTAAACTAAATAATAATCAATTAACACAATTTGGGAGTTTCGTTGGAACACCTCTCTACGCTTCACCAGAACAAATAATGGGTAGCCCAGATATAAACCATCTATCTGACGTGTATAGCTTTGGATGTTTACTTTATGAATGGGAAACTGGAACCCCTCCCTTTACGGGAAATGATGTTTATAAAATATTAAATGACCATTTAAGGAAAAAACCAAATAGTATTGGAAGTTTTTTTAAAAAATCTCAATTTGGAGTAGATGAACTAATACTTCACTGTCTTGAAAAGAATAGAAACGAACGACCACAATACTACGATATTATTAATAGTCTTGTTCTAACTGCTGAAAATATTGGGTTGAAATTGGGAAATGCTTTGATAAAAGAGTCAAAGCAAAATAAATTAGCCTATACAAAAGCTATCACTGATAAATTTGATCGTAGCAAACTTGCTTCAATGTTGGATGAAGCAAAAAAACAAATTTCATTAAGACAATGGAATGATGCCTTCAATATTTTAGATTCATTCTACAATCAAAATTTAATAAACAATTACAAAGAAGATTTCATTATAGAATCATTTTGCACTGATTTTGCACTTGTGCAAATTGAAATTGGACAACCAAATAAAGCAATCGAAATACTATCAATATTTACGGACAACTCAAAAAGATCTGACTCTTATTACCTTAATCTTTCTTATGCTTATTTGAAAATAAAAAAATATCTTGAGGCAGAATCGACTTGCCTGAAAGGAATAATTTATTATCCAGAGGATATCGATTTATTGAATAACCTTGTTATAGCATTAAATCATCAAAACAAATTCACCGATGCCTGCGTTTATGCTTTAAATTTGAATAAGTTGGTAAAAAATGTTGCTTCACTAAACACTGTTGGTTCAACACTTTACCACATTGCTGAGAGTATTAAAAATAATAATTTTCCCGATGCATTTAAGCACTACTTGAAATCTTATAGTTTTTATCTTGAAGCATTGAACTTAAACCCAATCCACGTATACTCCGAGATGAACCTTTCTAGAATTTGCTACAAGATAAGAAAATACGATGAGTCGATTGAAAGAAGTAATAATGTTTTAAACAAATCGCTAAAGGAATCGCGTATTGAGTTTATTGTATCGTCGTTAGTTTTAATTGCAAAAAATTATTTTGTGCGACAAGAATATGATTTATGCATTAGTCATTGTAGAAAATGGTTGGAAAAAATTCCAATGCAAACTGAATTATATAGATTACATTCTTATGCTTGTTCAGAAGGATTCGTCCGTGGGAAATACTCTGTGATTGACAAAAACTCCATGGACTTTCTTACTGATATTATTTTAACTGAAGAATATAAAATCGCAGAGGATTACTTATTCTTAGCTAAATTTTACTACCATCTCAAGGATATATCTTACACTGTAAAAGCAATTGATGTTATCGATGAAGGATTACTTTTATATTACAATAATTGGAAGTTGAGTTTTTTTAAGGCACAAATTTTATTTAATGATGGATTTGTTGATGATTCAAAAAAATACTGTGAAAC
>JANXZD010000387.1 GCA_025355705.1 Bacteroidota bacterium
CATTAAGGGAACTACAGTTCCGTTAATCCTCGCGCTAGAGCAATCCGGGGCAGGTATGATCGAAATTGGAATTCCATTTTCCGATCCTCTTGCGGATGGTCCAACAATCCAACGATCATCAGAAATTGCGATCAAGAATGGTGCAACTCTAAAACGCGTTCTTGAGTTAATCTCTGAGGCGCGTAAACAAACGAACATTCCGTTGATCCTAATGGGATATATCAATCCCGTTTTGAATTATGGATTAGAGAAGTTCTTGCAGGATGCAAAGAAGGCAGGGGTCGATGGTCTGATCATTCCTGATATGCCGCCTGAAGAAAGCGACGAATTTCGTGTTCTCTGTTCGCAGAATGAACTGAGCAATATATTTCTCATTGCGCCAACATCATCTGAAGAGCGTATCCGATATATTGACGGACTCTCCACTGATTTTTCATATTGTGTTTCGATTACAGGGGTGACCGGTGCGCGAAATTCGTTTGGCGAAAGTTTGGATACGTTTTTATTGCGGGTAAAAAAGAATACAAAAAAACCATTCGTCGTAGGATTTGGAATCAAAAACAAAGAACAGATAATACGGATATCCGCATTCGCAGATGGTGCAGTTGTCGGTTCAGCGTTGCTGGAAGCGATTTCAGAAAAAAAGGACATCACCGAGGTGGTTATCGCCTCACGACAATTTTTTTCTTTATTGGTATAAATATGGGAAATATCGAAGATTGGCGAAATAAGATTGATGAAACCGATAAAAAACTTGTAGAGTTACTGAACGAGCGTGCACAGTATGCTGATGAAATTGGAAAAATCAAGCAACAATTTGGTTTGGAAGCATATTCGCCAAAGAGAGAAAAAGAAGTATTGGAGAATATTTTAAAGCACAACAAAGGACCGCTGAATGATCTTGCTCTCCGACGCGTATTTGAACGTATCATTGATGAATCCAGAAAACTTGAACGCGAGGCAATGAGTGAGCGGAAAAATTCCAAACAATAAATATTTGCTGTTGATTGGTGGTGTATTCTCTATTGCTGTTCTTCTTTTCAGCATTTTATTTCTATTTCCGAATTCATTTTCCCCTTCTCCTAAGTTTATCACCGTAAGTAAAGGGCAATCTTTTTCTAGTTTAGCCGACTCTCTTGAAAAGAGAGAAATTATTCTTAGTGCGCTCACATTTAAGATTGCGGGGCGGTTACTCGGTTATACTCAAAAAATGCGTACCGGTAAGTACAGTTTTGTCAGCGGTATCTCTAATCTTAATCTACTCAATGATCTGGAAGGCGGTCTTTCGACCGTGAGCACAAGTGTGACACTGAGGGAGGGAGTTCGTGCAAAGATATTTGCCCGCATTTTGAAACGTCATGTTGGGATCGATTCAGCTCGTTTTATGAAATTCTTTACGGATACCTCGCTGATTGGAATTTACCCGAATAATGCGCCATCACTTGAAGGGTATTTGATGCCGAATACATATAGTTTTTTTTGGCAGGATGATGAACGGCAAATTATCCAGCGGATGATCACGGAGTTCAGAGAATTTTTTGTTGATTCGCTTCAACAGAGAATGAAGAAATTGGGATACACATTGAATGATGTTATGACAATGGCATCTATTGTTGAGGGTGAAGCAGTGTATGATGATGAACGACCGATCATTGCGGGAGTTTATTATAATAGATTGAAAAGAAGAATGAGATTACAAGCAGATCCTACTGTTTTATATGCAGTCTCAGATGTCCCAAGACGATTGGCAAGAACCGACCTGAAATTTGAATCGGACTATAATACGTATCTCCACTTTGGTCTACCTCCGGGTCCTATCAATAATCCGAGTAAACAATCAATTATTGCGGCATTGTATCCGGCAAAGCATAATTTTATTTATTTTGTTGCGGATTATAATGGCAGACATCGATTTGCAAAAAATTATCAGGAACACCAAAAGAATGTACAATTGTATCGAAAAGCGAGGTTGTTAGCGAAAATGACGGATAAAATTCATTAGTTGCAACTCCTTTTCACATTTGTTATATTTATTTCGTAACTATATAATCAACTAAATAGAAAGTTTTATCATGAAACCCGAAATTCACCCAGAATACAGAAAAGCGGTTGTTGTCTGCGTTTGCGGCAACACATTTGAAACCCGCTCGGCGATGGGTAATATCCACGTCGAAATCTGCTCTGCGTGTCATCCGTACTACACCGGAAAGCATAAACTGCTTGACTCTGCCGGTCGTGTTGAGAGATTCAACAAGAAGTATGCGAAAAAGACCGCGGCGCCAACAGCATAATATTTTTATGTTGCAGTATTTGAAAACGGAATGTATCATTTGATCATTCCGTTTTTTATTTTATACTATTGCCACAGAGTAAATAAAGTTCATTTTGAATTCCCTCTGAACTTTGTGGCACATCAAAGCAAGTTGTAGCACCTGAAAGGATCATATGTCCACACAAATCTGTCTTTTTGAAGACATCTATTATTCCCGTCTTCTTCCGCTCGTGTATTTCCGTCCAACATTCAATCTTCGCTGCGGGATTCTTTCTCTGAAGGAGAAGGTGCAATTGGCATATCCGGAGGCAACGATAACACTTCATTGCCGTTCGTATATGTCGGATTACATGCGATTGCGAAATCCCGATGTTGCAGTGAATACTATTACCGGAACAAATTGCCTTTTTGTTAACGGGCGTGCTATTGTCGACGAGAAATTTATCAAGGCAATACCGTTGGATGGTGAACAGGATGTTGTGTATGTAAATAATGACAGCGTCGTTGCGGCGCGCGTCAGCGGAAAAAAATTAAAATCTCTCAAGGGTCACCTCAATGGAATTTTCTCTATCTCAGATTTTGACGGACTGCAAGTGCAACAGGTTGATGCGTCACTCATCCATTATCCATGGGAATTAATAAAAAATAATGGGAATCAATTGCGCACAGATTTTAGCGTGCTGAAAAAAGCCCACAGCAACAAAAAATCTTCGACGAAGAAATTTCCGGGTGTCCATATCCTGAATGAAAAAAATGTTGTTGTTGGCACCGGTACGATCATAAAACCCGGAGTTGTCATTGATGCTGAGAATGGTCCGGTCTATATCGGAAAGAATGTTCATATTATGTCTTTCTCGACGATCATCGGACCTGCATATATCGGCGATGGTTCAATCGTGAAAGTAGGCGCAAAGATTTATCCGGATTGCAGTATCGGACCGGTATGTAAGATTGGCGGAGAAATTGAAGCGACAATCATTCATAGTTATTCCAATAAACAGCACGACGGTTTTCTTGGACATTCGTATCTCGGTGCGTGGGTCAACTGCGGTGCCGGAACAGTGACGAGTGATCTAAAGAACAATTATAGCTCGGTGAAAGTTTACGTGAACGGTGATCCGGTGGACAGTAAAATGCAGTTTGTTGGTGTGACGATCGGTGATCATTCCAAGACCGCAATCAATTCCACATTCAATACCGGAACTGTGATTGGAGTATCATCGAATGTGTTTGGAACAGGTTTTCCGCCGAAATATGTTCCATCATTCTCGTGGGGTGCGGCAGGAGAAACATTTACAACATACAATATTGAAAAAGCGATCAATGTTGCCGGAAAAGTAATGATCCGGCGGGGAATTGAATTCACTGATCCGGAAGAGAAGCTCTTCCGAAAAATATTCGATCTGACAACTGATGAACGAAGAAAACGCGGTATGCCATTGTAACAATTACGTGCACTAAGAAGGATAGGAACTATCATTGTTCGACTAATATAGAATGATTCAATTAAAATTATGGAACAACAGGAAACACAATACAGAGAAGAACAAAAGATGTTATTTGCAGGCGTTCGTGGAACAGCGGTAAAAATATTAAATAGAGTTGAACGAACGGATTCATATCTAGATAAATTGATTGACGCTGAATTTCGTTCAAGCGAATTCAACGATTTGGATAAATCATTGTTGATGGAGATTGTCCACGGAGTGCTTCGATGGCAATCAAAATTGGATTGGGTGTTGAATGGTTTTTTCCATGGGAGTTTTTCGAAAGCAGAAGTGACCGTTCGCAATACGTTACGGTCTGCACTCTATCAGATCTTATTCCTTGACAAAGTACCGGATCATGCCGCTGTAAATGAGGCAGTTGAATTCATTAAACGAGTTCGAGGGGAAAAAGCCGGCGGATTAGTGAATGGCGTACTTCGTAATATCATTCGTAACAAAGAAGGGATCCATTATCCTGATGTTCAGAATGATGCGGCATTATATCTTTCAACGATGTATTCCTTCCCATTGTGGATGGTGAAACGGTGGATGAACCGTTTCGGATTCTATGAAACAGAGAAATTACTCGATGCTCAGAATCAAAAACCAGGTCTAACGCTTCGCATCAATACAATGAAGACATCGGTCGATGACTTCATGAAAATGTTCGACCTGCAGAATATTTCATACGAACGGTCGCAGTTCCTTCCGATGTTTCTGAAAACTTCCTCACTTTCAAATATCTCACAAACGGAGATTTTTCGCCGCGGGTTCTTTACGATACAAGATGAGAGTGCCGGTCTGGCCGCACTGTTGCTGGATGTTAAACCCGGAGAACGTGTCGTTGATCTTTGTTCGGCACCCGGTGGTAAGACAACATTTTTCGGCGAAGCGATGAAGAATCAAGGAGAGATCATTGCGGTTGATAAATATCAAACTCGACTTAATTTGGTGAAGACTGCTTGTGAAAGGGTGGGATTGACCAATATTACATATGTTGCTGCAGATGGAATAGAATTCCAAACGGAACTTGTTGATAAGATATTGATCGATGCACCGTGCTCTGGACTCGGGGTGCTTTCTAAAAAGCCCGACATCAAGATCAAGCGTGAGATGAGGGATATCACTGAAGTGGTAAAGATACAGGAGCTTTTACTGGACAATGCAGCAACAATATTAAAATCGGGTGGAGCAATGGTTTACAGCACATGTACAATAGAACCCGAAGAGAATTTTGAAGTTGTTAAAAGATTCCTTGTGACACATCCTGAATTTGAAATAGACCATGCCGCAAAATATATCAATGAGAAAGTTGTCTCTCCCGATGGATTTGTAGAGACATTTCCGCATCGAAATGGGATTGATGGTTCATTCTCAATTCGGTTAGTGAAACAATCCTAAGTATTCTAAAAATAAAGAATCGGAGTATCTGTGAACTATCGAGATTTATTTGTGAAAGAGTTGCAACGCATCCATGATGCGAACACGTATAAGTATGAAACTCCTTTTACATCTCCGCAAGACGGTGTTGTTATCGTAAAAGGGAAAAAAGTCGTGATGATGGCTTCAAATAATTATTTAGGAATGTCAAACCATCCGGTTGTAAAAAAAGCGGCGATCGAAGGGATAAAAGAGTTCGGTTATGGAATGGCTTCCGTTCGGTTCTTATGTGGAACGCAGGCGATACATCTTGAACTCGAAAAAAAGATAGCAAAATTCGTCGGAACGGAGGATGCGATCTTATTCTCATCGGCATTTGCAGCGAACAATGCTTTTTTCCCCTCGCTATTCAATGAAAGACTTGGCTACGAAAATTATCACGATGTTATTTATACCGATGGATTAAACCATGCCAGCATCATCGATGGAATGCGGTTGTGCAAATCTGAAACAACTGATAAAAAAATATATAAAAACAATGATATTGCGCAGTTGGAACAAATGCTTGACGCAGATAAGAATGCAGACTATCGATTCAGGATCATCGCGACAGATGGAGTCTTTAGCATGGAAGGAAGTTACGCTCATATCGCAGAGTTGGTTGACATTGCAAAGAAATATAACGCTATTCTTTTTGTGGATGATTGTCATGCGATCGGCGTTGTTGGAAAATCGGGAAGAGGTACTCCCGATAAGTTCAATGTGTTAGGGAAAGTGGATGTCTTATCCGGAACTCTTGGCAAAGCGATCGGCGGCGCACTCGGTGGATATATTGCCGGTGAGAAGAAAATGGTCGAATATCTTCGACAAAAATCTCGTCCGTATACATTTTCCAATTCACTTCCTCCTTCAATCGTTATGGCAAGCATCGCAGCGTTTGATCTTTTAACGAAGGACAAATCAATTGTTAAACGGCTGCATGATAATACTGCATATTTCCGAAAAGAGATCGTCAGTCTCGGATTTACCATCATCGGTGGTGATCATCCGATTGTACCGGTAATGCTTGGTGAAGCTTCGGTGGCACAGGAAATGAGTAAAGCGTTGTTGAAGGCGGGTGTCTACGTGAAAGGTCTATGGTTCCCCGTTGTACCGAAAGGGGAAGCACGGTTACGTGTACAGATTTCCGCATCGTTGACCAAAAAGAATATCGATCACGCCTTGAATGCATTTGAAGCTGTTGGGAAAAAACTAAAGGTTATCTCAACGTAATTTTACTATTCGTAAATCTTCACTATCAACCATGCCTCATAACAAGCAACGGTATCTTTTCATTGACCTGCTCCGTTTTATCGCAGTAGTATTTATGATACAAGGTCATACGTTCGATGCATTGTTAGACGTTTCTCTTCATTCCCATGTATTGTTCTTTGCGCACGATTTTTTTCACGGATTCATTGCGCCAATGTTTCTTTTTGCGTCCGGTGTTGCGTTTGGAATCTCGACATTTAAAAAATGGGAAGAACATACTGCACCTACGAAACATGTCGCACGACGATACGGAAAATTTTTCGGATTGATCATAATCGGCTACGCACTCCATCTGCCCTTTTTTTCACTCCAAAAGATCATAGCTGAAGCAACCCCGACGGAGATTGCAACATGGGTGCAGGTTGATGCATTACATTGTATTGCTGCAACCATGTTGATCCTCCAAACTGCGGTATTCTTGTTAAAAGATGAAAAGAAGTTTGTTTGGTTCACCTCACTATTAGCAATCAGTGTCATTTTTCTTTCTCCGATCATGTGGAGTATTAATTTAACCAGTACATTTCCGCTATGGTTGGTTTCCTATATCAACGCTAGTAATTTTTCATGGTTTCCACTCTTTCCATGGTCTGCATACATCCTTTGTGGAGTGTTTTTTTCCTCATTGTTCATCAATGCAAAAGAACACCACCACGCGGTTAATCTCATGCAAAAAACTGTAGTCGTCGGTTTATTTATGTTTTTCGGATCATTCATCCTGTTAAATATTCCGACACAACTGTATCCCTATCATGATATTTGGAAGGTCAATCCGCTTATTATCTTTGTGCGGTTAGGATTTGTTGCAATCGTAACAAGCGGTATTTTCTTTGCGGAACATTCATTCAAAATGAAACCATATATACCTCAATTAATAGGGAGAGAATCGTTGTTGATCTACATTCTTCATCTTATTATTCTCTATGGTTCTGTACTGAATGAAGGACTACAACAAAGAATTCGTCAAACACTTTCGGTTGTGGAAGCGTCAATTGTATTTTTCATGATCTTTATTGGTCTTTCTATAATTGTCTATGGTTGGAACTATTTTAAAAAGAACTACCACACCGCGTCCCTGATAACCCGCTGGTCAGCGGTGGGAATATTCATTTACTTTTTTTTAACACGGCCGTACTAATGGCACAACAAAAATCCCGATATCTTTACATCGACTTACTGCGCGGATGGGCAGTTATTGTTATGATCGAAGTGCACGTTTTCAATGCATTCCTTATCCCAATATTTCGTGAAGAAGCGTGGTTCAAAGTCCTTAACTTCATTAACGGACTTGTTGCGCCTTCGTTTTTATTCATTGCCGGATATTCATTTGTATTGATTGCGCAGCGAAAATGGAATGATTACCTCTCATTTAATGAAACATTTTGGAAGCAACTTGGAAGGATTTTTCAAGTATTGGCGGTTGGCTATGCACTTCACCTTCCTTTCTTTTCTTTTCCTAAGTTACTTGAAATCAGCTGGGGGGAGTGGTCAGTGTTTTGGAAGATAGATGTTCTGCATACAATAGCGGTGTCATTGCTCACAATGCTTGCATTAGTAATACTGATGCGGACACACAAAAAATATTTCTTATCCATTGTTCTTATGGCAATGGTAATGATTTTCGCATCTCCATTGATGTATGATCGTAATATCGATCATCTTTTTCCCGAACC
>JANXZD010000396.1 GCA_025355705.1 Bacteroidota bacterium
CCTTGAAGCAAAATTGTATAAATCCGATGTAATCGGTACGGAACATCTGTTACTATCGCTCCTTCGCGACGACGACAATATCGCCGCGCAGATCATGCATCAGTTCGAAGTGCATTACGATAAAGTACGCGCTGAACTTGATAACATCATCAGCGGAAAACCTTCTTCCCCGCCAGTGCAGGGACAGGCACAGACTCAGGAAAAGAAACAGGAAAAATCAAAGACACCGGTACTGGATAATTTCGGACGTGATCTTACAAAACTTGCCGGTGAAGGAAAACTCGATCCGGTTGTCGGACGCGAAAAAGAAATTGAACGCGTTGCTCAGGTGCTCTCGCGTAGAAAAAAGAATAATCCCGTGTTGATCGGTGAACCCGGCGTTGGTAAAACAGCCATTGCTGAAGGTCTTGCACTTCGTATCATCAACAAAAAAGTTTCCCGTGTCCTTCACGACAAACGAGTGGTCACGCTCGATCTTGCCGCATTGGTTGCAGGAACAAAATACCGCGGACAATTTGAAGAACGAATGAAAGCGGTGATGAACGAACTTGAAAAAGCGAGAGAGGTGATCCTCTTCATCGATGAACTCCATACGATCGTCGGTGCAGGCGGTGCGTCCGGTTCGCTCGATGCTTCGAATATGTTCAAACCTGCGTTGTCACGCGGGGAACTGCAATGCATCGGCGCAACAACACTGGATGAGTACAGACAATTCATTGAAAAAGACGGTGCGCTCGATCGCCGATTCCAAAAGATCATGGTCGATCCGACGAGCGTTGATGATACGATACAAATTCTAAGCAACATCAAAGACAAGTACGAACAGCATCATGGCGTACGATATTCCGATAAAGCGATCGTTGCGGCTGTGAAACTCAGCGATCGGTATATTACGGAACGAAATTTACCGGACAAGGCAATCGACGTGCTGGATGAAGCAGGCGCACGGGTTCACTTGTCCAACATCGTTGTTCCGCAGGAGATATTGACGCTTGAAGAGGAAATCGAAAAGATAAAACTCTCAAAGAACAGTGTTGTGAAGAATCAAAACTTCGAGGAAGCAGCACGATTACGCGATCTTGAAAAAAAATTGCTCAGCGATCTGGAAATTGCCAAACGCGAATGGGAATTGAAATCTCAATCAATGGTCTTTGAAGTTTCTGAAGATCACATTTCCGATGTTGTGGCGATGATGACCGGAATTCCTGTCAACAAGATCGCAGAATCCGAAACGCATAAATTATTGAAGATGGATTCTGCATTGACCTCCATCATCATCGGTCAGGATGAAGCGATCCAAAAATTGACGAAAGCGATCCGTCGCACACGTGCAGGTTTGAAGGATCCGAAACGTCCGATCGGCTCATTCATTTTTCTTGGTCCGACAGGCGTTGGAAAGACAGAGCTGGCAAAAGTGCTGGCAAAATATCTGTTCGATTCCGAAGATGCATTGATCCGTGTTGATATGAGCGAATATATGGAAAAATTCTCCGTGTCGCGTCTTGTCGGAGCTCCTCCGGGATACGTTGGATGTGAAGAAGGAGGACAACTCACGGAGAAAGTCCGTCGTAAACCATATTCCGTCGTACTGCTGGATGAAATTGAAAAAGCACATCCTGATGTGTTCAACATTCTGCTTCAAGTTCTCGACGACGGACAATTGACCGATTCGCTTGGGCGAAAGGTCGATTTTAAGAACACGATCTTGATCATGACATCCAATATCGGCGCACGAGATATCAAAGTGTCAAAAGGTTTTGGATTCGGCGATGAAGCTGTTGGTGATAAATATAAACACATGAAGGATATCATTGATGAAGCGGTGAAGCGAGTCTTCAATCCTGAATTCTTGAACCGGATCGATGATACCATCGTGTTCCATCAATTGAACAAAGAGGACATTACAAAGATCATTGACATTCAGGTAAGGGAGTTGTTCAAACGCATGAGTTCGATGAACATTTCCATTGAATTGACAAAACAAGCAAAAGAATTTCTTGCAGAAAAAGGGTACGATCAATTGTACGGTGCACGACCATTACGACGCGCACTGCAGAAATATGTTGAAGACCCGGTTGCCGAAGAAATATTGAAAGGAACTTTCAGCGAAGGAAGTTTCATTAAAGTAAAACTGAATAAAAAGAAAGATGAACTTCTTTTCACTTCCGGCACCCAGCCCGATGAAGGAGGCGAAGCCCCTGAAGAAATGAAACAGGAAGATGTAGCATAAACAATAGCAATCACCAAAAACACAGAACCCAATCATAACCGATTGGGTTCTGTGTTTTAAAATTGTTAGAAGTGGTCTCAGCCATACGATTCGTATGTGATCTGTTCTTTGGTCATCCCAAGTTCTTTTAAACTGGCCAATGCACTTTCTAAGAATCGAGGTTGAGGGGAAACACCTTTCTCTTTCGCAGCATTTCTGTCATGGACAGAGATTGCAGGACCACAAACAAACACCTGTGCACTGCTCGTGTCTGGAATTAATTCACGCATAAGTTCTGTTGAAATTCTCCCCTTACGCACCGAAGGTGAATACTGAAATGTTTCGGATTCACGCGTCAATGAATGAACAACTCTTACTCGGTCAGGATTTTTTTTCTCAAGGTCAGCAAGTGCATCCCGAAAAATAATATCATCCCACATTTTATTTGCATACATGAATGTGTGTCGAAGCTTTGGGTAATGTGCTAACGCAAATTTCAGCATCGAGTAGTTTGGCACGCTGCCCGATCCTGCACAGACATGAACAAGATGATCTGTTTGAGATTCTATATCATCGGGTAGTGTATAGGGACCGGTGAATCCGGTAACAACAAGACGCATTCCGCGCACCGTTCGCTTGACAAGCAATGGCGACAACAATGGCGGATATTTTGTTGCGCCGGATGTATAGCGTTCTTCTTTGATTGTAACAGCTAAATATTTTTCATGGGGAGAAGAACTCATTGAATATGCCCGGGGTGGTTCCTTTCTTCCTTTAAGATCTTCAAGGAATGATGTAAACCGGCCCAAAGATTCAAACTGATGAGGATCTATTGTAAGAAAATGACCCGGCTTGTAGTCTAAACGATCATTCCCTGTAAAGAATACTAGGGTTGTGGTATCATGCGCTTCTTCAATTGAGTCCGCAACCATTACCTCTAATTCTTTTATTCGCTTTCGTTCTTGCGGCTCTTTATTCATTGTTATCTTCCTCTCTGATTGACACAATTGAAATAACCATTATTGTTGTTCTCGATAAAATGCTATCAAATCCGTTCCAACAGGGATTCCGCCGCTTTGCCGGATCAATGTCGTGATCTGTCCGCGGTGATAGGTTGAATGGTTCACTAAATGCTGCAGCGACTGCCAAACTTTTTGTGTCACCGTATCCCCTTTAAGCGTATTGAAAATCAGTGTTCTGACTAATTCTTCTTCCGTCAATTTTGAAAGATACAATTGAAATCCTTCCTCAACATCGTTCCATTTCAATTTCACTGATGCGTATGTCGGAAAATTATCTTTCTTCATAAATACGCCGGGATTTGCTCCATTCAATCTCTGCAGCCAAATATCTTCTGCTCCGCAAAGATGAACAAGTGTTCCATGAATACTTCCAAAACTGTTCTTCAGATCGTTATACAATTGATCTTCCGGTAAGGAATCTACCGCTTGCAGTGTACGGGCATTCGCCCACGAGTTGAATTTAAACAGCACTTGAAATTCTCGGATTGTCATGCAATAGTCCTTTTTTTATTGTGCGTGCACGAAGTTTATGATGTTATTTTTTCTTCTCTGCCAAATTTACTTTAAGCCAAACGTCGAATGGTTCCGTTTTCCCTTCGGATTTGATTTCTCCATGTCGTCCTCCGCCTCTTTTCCCTCTTTCTCCACCCATTCCACCGTAGCTCTCTTTGCCGGATCCATCCATTTCGCCTGAAAATTCACCTTCTGCTCTATCTTTTTTAGGAGGTTCAAACTTTCCCGCCATCAATCCGATCCCCACATTTTTCGTTGGCGGATTAAGAGTAAATCCACCGTCTGCAGTACCCGCCAATGGAATTTTCAACTCATAGATCAAAACATCTCGTGTTCTGGATGTGGCAAATTGGATATTTTTAAGAGATACAATTGATAATTGTATCGGCAATCCTTTTTCTCCGTGAAGAATTTCTATCCCACTGATTGGGTTATTATAGAATGCGTTTTCGTCATTGTCATCAATTACTTCCGTTGTTCCTTTCATCCTTCCCGGAATACGGATACCAATTTCTTTTTCATTATCTCCATGAGAATCAAACCAAAGAGTGAAGCCAGAGGAAAGAATATTTCTTCTCTGATGTTGATCTAAAATCTTTATAAAAAGAAATAAATTTTCACCGTTATTGCGAATACCAAGATTAAGATTATGATCGCTAAGGTAGAATGTTCGGTACTGCCAATCTCCCTCTTTACCGTCAACGATAATTTGATCATTCTCCCACGATGAGTGGACTAATAACGTTGTTGTGCAGCCGGGAAAAAGAAATATACCGAAAGTGAATAGAGAAATGAACCGCAGCATGGAATTTGATCTTTCTAATGTGTTCTTTCTTAGACGTTTACAATTTTCAGAAGTTAAATTCGGATAAATGATTTTATTAAAATCAGCCTCAAAAATACCTAATCATTGTCATTTCGATCCCGACGCTGTTTGTCGGGAAAGAAATCTCGGTTTCGTGTCAAGAAGCCATCCCAAAAATACCTCTGTCACTCCCGAATGCTTCTGTCGGAAGTCCAGTAAAATGACAATAAAACTCATTTTTTGAGATGGCTTTTATAAATTTTCTTTCACCTTCGCCAAAAACTTCAACGCTTCCAATGGTGTGATTGCATTGATGTCGAGTTTTTTTATCGCATCACGCAGTTCGTCATCTTTCATCTCGAACATTGTTATTTGCGGCGTATTCTCGATCTTGGAAACTCTCCGTTTAATTTTCCTAACTTCTGATGCATCTGCAGGTTGGTCGCTGTGCGGAGTTAATTGTGAATTTTCAAGGTTCTCTAATATCGTTTTTGCACGGTCCGTTAATGTTACAGGAAGGCCTGCCATCATCGCAACTTGAATTCCATATGAATGATCAGCGGTTCCCGGCGTCACAGTGTGAAGGAAAACAACTTTGTCCCCGTATTCCTTTACATCTACTTTATAATTCTTAATGCGTGGATAGAGCGAAGCGAGTTCATTCAATTCATGATAATGTGTTGCAAACAATGTCCGCGCGCCGATCTGTTCGTGCAGATACTCGGTCAACGCCCAGGCAATGGAAATTCCGTCGAATGTGCTTGTCCCTCTTCCCACTTCATCCAACAGAATTAGACTACGCTTTGTGGCACGATTGACAATATTCGCTGCTTCATGCATTTCAACAAGGAATGTACTTTCGCCGCTGGTGATATTATCACTGGCACCGACTCGCGTAAAGATATTATCAACCAAACCGACGATAGCACGTTGTGCGGGAACATAACTTCCAATATGAGCAAGCAGCACGATCAATCCCGCCTGACGAAGGTAGGATGATTTCCCGCTCATGTTCGGTCCGGTGATAATGAGAATCTGTTGATCCTTTATGTCTAATTGAAGCGAATTTGCAATGTACTGTTCGCCAAGAGGAAGGAGGCGTTCGATAACGGCATGCCGGCCGTTTTCAATGGTAAGTTCATCGCTCAAATTCACTTCGGGAAGCGTGTATCTATTTTCTTCGGCAACTTGAGCCAGAGAAACTAAACAATCTAAAATTGCAATCTGTTGCGCGTTGGATTGGATGATCCCGACAAATTGCGAAACATACGCGCGCAGTTCGTTGAACAATCGTGATTCGATTGCAAGGATCTTTTCATCGGCATTCAATACTTTGTCTTCGTACTCTTTCAGTTCAGGCGTAATATACCGTTCCGCATTCGTCATCGTCTGTTTACGGATGTAATCATTCGGAATTTTATCTTTATGTGTATGTGTGATCTCGATAAAATATCCGAACACATTATTGAATCCGATCTTCAACGACGAGATTCCTGTTCTCTCCCGCTCTTTTATCTGCAGATTTGAGATCCAATCTTTTGCAGAAAATGATAATGAACGAAGTTCATCCAGCTCTTTGTTATATCCATTTCGGATGACACCGCCATCTTCCAGTTTTACAGGAGGATCGTCGTTCACTGCGCGAGTGATCGCTTCGGTGAGTTCTTCAAGCGGTTGAATGTGAGAATTAATTTCACTCAATGTACCGTCACCATGAGCAAGTCCTGCACTTTTTGCAGGACGCGTCGAAGGGTCGCTCTTTTTATCCTCGTTCCCAAACTCCGTTTGGGAACGAGGTAGAATTTCTTTTAATTTCGGAATACTTTGTAGAATCCTCTTCAACGCAAGCATCTCGCGCGGATTCGCGCGATTTGTAGCAATGCGGGCGATCAAACGCTCCATGTCTCCAATTTCAGAAAGTTCATTTTGAAGTGAAGTCCGAAGCGATGATGATCCAACAAGAGTTGTGACGCCGTTCGTGCGCCAATGGATCTGTTCAATTTTCTTTAACGGATTGCTCACCCATTTTTTGAGCAGCCGTCCACCCATCGGCGTGCTGGTTTTGTCGAGAACGGAGAATAATGTTCCATCAGGTGAACCGCCAAGCGATGAGGTGATTTCTAAATTTCGTTTAGTCGCCGAATCCAACACAATCGTTTCATCAACAGCATATGGAACGATCTTCTGAATATGCGCGAGATTTGCTCTCTGCGTTTCATTCAAATAATGCATCACCGCACCGGCAGAGAGAATACCGATACTCATCTGATCGATACCGAATCCTTTGAGTGATTGCGTTTTAAAATGCTGGATCAGTTTATCAAATCCATAATCATATTGAAAAAGCCAATCGTCGAGCGAAGTATAAATTCCTTTATACGAATGTCGAAGTAATTCTTGCAGCGATTCTTTGTCACGTTTTTGTACAAGGAGTTCTGCAGGGGCAATCGATGAAAGGATTTCGGGCAATTGTCTGAAAGGAAATTCCGACGCAAAGAACTCTCCGGTAGAAATATCGACAAATGAGAATCCGATAGGATCATTTGCCGCAGCGATCGCACTTGGTAAAGCAACACAGGCAAGATAATTATTTTGTTTCTGTTCGAGAATTTTATCGGAGAATGCAACGCCCGGAGTAACAACTTCTATGACGTCACGCTTCACAAGCCCTTTAGCAAACTTCGGATCTTCCATTTGTTCGCACACTGCAACACGCAGTCCGGCTTTCAGTAATTTTGGAAGATATGTTTCAAGTGCGTGATAAGGGAATCCTGCAAGAGGCGTTTCACCAACATCTCCTGCTTTTCCCCGTCGTGTTAGCGTAATTCCCAATACTTTCGATGCAGTTCTGGCATCATCATCGAATGTTTCATAGAAATCCCCCATACGAAACAACAGGATCGTATCGGGGTATTTCGCCTTTACGGAGGCGTATTGCGTCATTAAGGGAGTGGACATAGAGACAATTGCAAGATTACAAAATTATCAAGATTGTAGTAGAAAGTAGAAAAAAAATGAGGTTGAAACAAGAAGTGCTTACAGGACTTTTTGATTTCACAAATGGCCGATACTCCATTTAATAGTTCATCTCCATCTTAAAATCAGAAGGATAAATTGTCACCTTATATTGTACAACGTGGATAATTTCTGGGTCGCTGATGTTATTTCTTGTACTGATTCTGTTTCCAAAAAAATGAAGGTGCAGGATCGTATCGGATTTTTGTTGATATAATATTGTTGTTCCCAATGAGGATCGTTCCTCAAATCCAAGATCGCTCAATGATATTGGTTTACCATTTTTCAGAAAACTCTTGCCGCCACCCCCTTCTTCTACAGGAAGAATATAATATTGCTGAGCTTTGAATACTATTGTTAACAATTCATTTCTCACATCTATCGACTGATATTTTTGTTCGACACTTATTTTTTTAAATCTCTCAAAATGTGAATTTAAAACAACTGCCGAAGTTATTGTATTTATAGGTACACCGATCAGGATTACGAGGCTGACATAGTATCCGACGCGTACTATTAACGAAGATTTTTTTTGATAAAATTTGCTTGCATTTATTTTTTTTCTTGACAAAATGAAAAGTATCGGATTGAGGACAAACAAAAAAAGAAAAGAAATGAACATTGAAAGATACGTTCCAAATTTTATGATTGGTATTGGCCATCCATTAACTTCATCAATTGCTTGCTGAAGAGTATTGTGTCCCACAAACCATAGGTCAATTGATAAAATTTTAAAGAGTACCACCCAAATATCATGAAACCGCATATGTAAATAAAATATTCCATACATCGTAAGCAGTAACACTATGAAACCAATAAAAGATAGAACAAAGATTGATGACCATAGCGAACCTGTGTTTGTTTTAATTGTTTCGTTCATACATTACTCCATGTTTGGACATTGTTGCCGTGTATTGAATTTTTCCTGTTAAACCGTTGATGTTCACAAAATCTGGTTGAATCCCTTTTGCAAATGCATCACTGCTTGCCGCAACTAATTGCACAAGAGAATCTCCTTGATACGTTACGAATGTTCCTCCGGGAGCCTGCGGTTCATTAATTTCAAATGTCCCGCTGTATATTTTATTTCCATAAAGAGAATTAAACACGTCAACAAACGATTTTTTCTCACCGGTTGGTTGATTATAATAGTGATGGAGTGTTGACAATGTCCGCCTGTAAAATTCAAGATGAACAATGCCACCATTAAAGCTGTATGAAATCACCTTGTAAAGATTTTCTCTTTGAAGTGAAGCCGCACGATAGCTCGTTACTGCAAAAGCGGCAAAAGCGAAAATGTGGAGAGCAAACAAGCTTGCAGTGATTATCTTCCATTTTGAGAGGAATTCTTTCCTAACAATAAAAAAATAGAACATTGTCAAAAAAACTGTTCCTCCAATCATCCCTCCGAACACTGAATTCCACATATCATGGTGATCATAACCGATAAAAAAAAGAATGCCAATACAAATGCATCCCACAAAAAGCCAAAGAAGATATTTCATAAAAGACCTGAAAGTTGTAATGAAATTAATTCCGATCGTAGGAACTTCCGCCAAACGGCATTGTTAGATTCATTGCTTGCCGGTATTGCGCAGCAATTTGCTTCTCTTGAATTGTTCCCGATACATAAATGAATAACACCATAGCAATAAAAGCCCCGACTGAATAGATGGCAGAAGAAACTGAAATCGTAAATTTCCGTGACAAAATTGATTTTTGTGGTTGTTCCATTCCAAGCACTGCAAATTTTTGATCGATACCTTTTGGCGAAGCGACATATTCCAGAGACTTTGCACTATCATGAATTTCTTTCGTATGAAGGAAAAATGTTCCGCACTCTTTACATTCTCCTAAATGTTGGAACATCGGCTGTAATTCTTCCGAACGAAGTTCGTTATCTAAAAATTGACTGATATGTTCTTTTGTTGTCTGGCAGTTCATAATCCTTGCTCCTTACGATACGGTGTCAGCATTTCATTCAATGCAACACGCGATTTAAATAATTTCGATTTTACAGCGCTGACGGTTGTACCTGTTGCTGTCGCAATTTCTTCATACGAAAATCCTTCGATCTCACAAAGCATATATGCTTCTCGATATGCCGGTTTTAAACGTAACATTGCTTCTTGAATTTTTTCTCTCAACTCACTCTGCATCGTAATACTGATCGGAGTGGATTGTTCGAAGACAATTGTTTCATCATCAAATTGTTCCATTGGAACGATCTTATTTCTCCTTACAATCATCAATACTTCATTTCTTGCAACAGAAAAGAGCCACGATTTGAAAGCCGTACCTTTTTTAAGTCCTTGAATATTCGTCACCATTTTCATGAACGTATCTTGTGTCGCATCCTTCGCTCCTTCAGAATCCTGAAGCATTCTCAGACAAAAAGAATAAATTGCACTTTTATAGCGAGAATACAGTAACGATCCGGAATTAAGGTTCCCGTTCCGAAACTGCAATACTAATTCTTCGTCTGAAAGCGTGGCGGTACTCACTAGTTCCAATCTATTTGTGCAATTATGGGATTAAGATGCACAAGAACGGGAAAAGTTGCCACTTCATTCCATTGCCTTTCGCCATCATTCTCTCTATATTTCCCACGATTCAATCACAATACAATAACCCTTTCGGAGACTTATTATGAAACGAATTAGTCTATTTCTCACCATCGTTTTTTTTATCTCGCTTGCAGATGCACAGCTCAAAAAGCGTGTTGCAATCTCAACGTTTGAGGATAAAACAGGTTCAGGCTACAGTCATCTTGGTTCCGGCGTTGCAGATATGCTGACAACAGCGTTGGTAAAATCGGGAAAATTCACTGTCATCGAACGTCAGGAATTGGAAAAAGTATTGAACGAACAGAAGCTCGGCGAGAGTGGTCTTGTTACGGCTGAAACAGCGCCGAAGGTTGGAAAACTTCTCGGTGTTGAATTGATCGTTGTTGGTTCGGTTTCAGAATTTGGCACAAAAGAGAATAAGGTCTCCGGAGGACTGTCGTTCATCAGCGGCGGTGTCAAACGTAAAACATCACGTGCTGTGGTTGATGTTCGTCTTGTCAATACCGTCACCGGCGAAGTTGTTGCCGCTGAAAAAGAAGAAGGTGAAGAATCTTCCACCGGCATATCGTTTGATTATGAAGGAATTGATTTTAACAATATGGACAGCTGGGATGACACTGATATTGGTAAAGCCTGCCGCAAAGCTGTTGATGGCGTTGTCGGACTGATCACAGATAACATGACTAAGATTCCGTTCACCGGAAAAATTTTGAAAATGAACAGCGACGGTACATTATTAATGAAACCAGGATCTGAAGGGAACGTAAAAGTTGGAATGGAATTCGATGTATTTCGCGTCGGCGAACCGATCAAAGATCCGGATACCGGACTTGATCTTGGCGCAGAAGAAACTAAGGTTGGTCATGTAAAAGTGGTTGAAGATGCGTTGAAAGGAAAAGCAGCAAAAGCGAAGATCACCGAAGGAAAAGATATCCTATCGAGCGATATTCTGCGAGAACCGAAATAATTGTATTGTATGAATTATTGAGAGTGGACAATTGAAAATGTTTCATCACACAATTGTCCACTTTTTATTTCTTATTGCCAATTCAAAATAATGTCAGATATCATTCTCCGCACGACGAATCTCGGAAAACAATACAAGAACCGCTGGGCTGCTCAAGATATTAATCTTGAAGTTCATCGTGGTGATGTGTTTGGATTTCTCGGACCGAATGGAGCAGGAAAAAGTACTTCCATTCGAATGATCCTTTCATTGATCAAACCGACGACGGGAACGGTGGAACTGTTTGGTCAAGATCTTTTCAAACATCGAGATCTTGCTCTACAGAACGTTGCAGGAATCGTAGAGAAACCTGATTTCTATCTTTACCTCTCAGCATATCGGAACATGCAAATTGCAGGCTCGCTCACACTCGGCAAAACTCCTGCCGACAAAAGGATCATGGATACACTCAACATTGTCGGTCTGGCAGAACGCGCATTGGACAACGTAAAGACTTTTTCCCACGGAATGAAACAGCGTCTCGGCATCGCACAGGCATTATTGTGCGATCCGCAGTTGATCATGTTGGATGAACCAACCAACGGACTCGACCCTCAGGGAATGAAAGAGGTCCGAGAATTGATCGTTCGTCTGACGACAGAGCGCGGTATCACTGTTTTTCTTTCGTCGCATTTATTGAATGAGGTTGAGCAGGTTGCTACACGGATGGCGATCATCAACAAAAGCAAAATGTTGGTGCAAGGAAGCGTTGAAGAACTGTTGAAAGCAAATGCGAATAAGTTTCTCTTCAACGTTGAACCGGTCAAAAAATCTCTCGGAGTATTAGGAAAGATTAAAACTGTCTCTGAAATAATCCAAACCGAAGAAGGAATTATTGCAAAGGTAAATCCAAAGAATATTCCTTCGGTCATCAATGAATTAGTAAAAGCAAAATGCAAAGTGTTTTCTGTTCAACCAAAACGCAGCTTAGAAGAATATTTTCTAGAAATAACGAATGAAACATGAGGTTTTGTCATTTCGAGCGCAGTCCCAAAGGGACAAGCGAGAAATCTCAAAGCCTTAAGTATGCAACATGATAAAATTAACTTGTAAATAATTACGTTTGAGATTCCTCAACCGCTAAAGCGGGACTCGGAATAACAAACCGACTGAATATCTTAACCTATGCTCAATCTAATTTATTGGGAACTCTTCAAAACTTACTCCAAATGGCGGACGTACATCGGCTTTATCGCGGTCGGCGTACTCATTCCGGTGATCATGTGGATTATGTCGTATTCGGGTGAACAGATGATCCAACGGCAACTGCGGTCATTGCAGAAAGATTTTTTTATTTCCGGAAACTTATTCAATGGCTGGGTTATCGGGCAATTGATCATGAACGGATTATGGGTCCACGTTCCGGCATTGATTGCGTTAGTTGCAGGCGATCAGCTTTCCGGTGAAGCAACCGGAGGAACGTTTCGATTAATTCTCATTCGACCTGTTTCACGAACAAGAATCTTAAACGCAAAGTATTTCGCTACATTACTATATACTGCTTCTCTTGTTCTTTTTATTGGAGGTCTTTCGTTAGGACTTGGTTTGTGGATCTTTGGTTCCGGTGACCTCATCGCTATAGACAGAGAAGGAATTTCCATCCTTCCCGAATCAGAATTGATCGGAAGATTTTTTCTTGCATACGCATTGGCTATGTGGACGATGTTCGTTGTTGCCACCCTCGCGTTCTTTATTTCATCATTCGTTGAAAATGCTATCGGTCCAATTATTACAACAATGACGGTGATCGTAATATTTCTTATTGTTTCTAATCTCCCCGTTGAATCTGTTGAAAATATTAAACCCTTTTTATTTACGACGCAGATCAGTGTTTGGACTGAAGCATTTAAAGATCCGTACGATTGGAGCAAGATCATCAAATCATGCGCAGCGCTCGGTATCAATAGTCTTTTGTTTTATTCTGCGACATTAATTATTTTCAAACGAAAAGACATTTTATCGTAATTTTTTTACGCTGCCCTCAATGACAAATACAAAAGGAATCCTATGAGCATCTCTAAAACAATTTCTGAAATGAAGTCAGGATTTCTTCCGGCATTTTGGGTTGCGAATGGAATGGAATTGTTCGAACGTCTTGCATATTATGGACAGCAAATTGTTTTTATGGTGTACTTACGCAATAGACTTGGTTTTACTGAAACACAAGCCGGAACGCTTTCCGGAATTTTTGGCGGTTTGATCTACCTTCTTCCCATCCTTGGCGGAACGCTTGCCGATAAATGGGGATTTCGCCGTTCATTCAATATTGCATTTACAATTCTCGGTCTTGGATATTTTCTTATCGGTTCAGTCGGTATGACTGCCTTTGCAGGAATATATAGCGGTATTCCTCTGTACTGGTTATTACTGGCGTTCCTTATTTTTACCGCCTTTGGCGGTTCATTCATTAAGCCATCGGTGCTGGGAACGGTTGCGATAACATCAACAGAAAAAACAAAATCGCTCGGTTTTGCAATTTACTACTGGCTCGTCAACGCTGGTGCGATGATTGGTCCAACGATCGCATATTTTGTCCGCGATAGTTTTGGAAATGAATTCGTGTATGTTGTTTCTTCAGTCAGTTGTTTTGCAATGTTGATCGTCAATTTGCTGTTGTATAAAGATGTTCAAAGTGAAAAAAATGCAGTGACTGAATCATTGGGGAAAAAACTCTCTAATCTCTTTGTTGTTCTTGGAAATTTCAAATTCATGATCTTTCTGCTGATCTATTCATTGTACTGGATCATCTTTTGGCAGGAATTCATCATCGTTCCCTATTACATCACGGATTATATCGGAAAAGAAGCACCCTACGAGATCGTGCAATCGTGGGCGGGTGCCGGAGCCATCATTCTATTTCAAATTCCGATCAATCGATTGACAAAGAATATTCCAACGCGGTCAGCAATTTTGATCGGATTCGCAGTTTCATCGCTCATCTGGATCATCATTGCAATTCATCCTTCTATTCCAACGATCGCTGCGGGAATTGTTGCCTTTGCTATCGGAGAAATGATCCAGGCACCGCGTTATTATGAATATATTTCTGAGATCGCACCGAAAGGTCAACAGGGATTGTACCAAGGATATGCATTTCTTCCGATCGCCATCGCCCGATTTGTCGGCGATCCTTTTGGAGGATGGATCTACCAAACGTCAAAATCAACCGGCAATCCTTCGATGGTGTGGTTTTCCATGATCGCAATTGGAATTACCGGAACGGTATTAATGGCGATCTACAATAAAGTCATTGCACAACAAGAAGCAGCGTGATGTTTATGAAAAAATATTCTACTATAATTGTTCTTATAATTTTTTCGATTTCATTATCATTTGCTCAGCAGATCACTGCACAAAAGATCATGCAGAATCTCAAAGAACACTTTGATGCCATTAACGATTATACTGTAACTCTCGATATCAAACCAAACATTGAACGATTCAACACGAAAGAGATGCGGTTGCGGCTGTTTTATAAACAACCAGACAAGGTCCATATAGAATCCAAGGGTTTTGTGATGATCCCTCGGCAATTGTTTGAAACCAATCCGTCTCAGTTGCTTTCTAAATTCGATCCGATTTTGATTGAAACAAAAAAAGACAGTGGTCGAACAGTCTATGTTCTTAGATTATTGTCAAAACCTGAAAAGAATCATCCTGCATTGGAAAATTATATCTCAATTGATGGAGAACGGTGGGTAATTTTGAAACTACAATCAATTCCTGCAGAAGGAAGAACGATTGACATTACATTTGATTATATAACTGTTGACAATAACTATATTCTGCCGTCGTTGATGAATGCTTCGTTTAATTTTGGAAGTGATGATGATGCTATTGCGAAAATGAAGGGCTTCAAAGGAATGCCGACAAAAGGGACGATAGAAATACGATATTCCGATTATCAGGTGAACAAAGGATTGAGCAATGAGATCTTTGAGCAGAAGAAAACATCTAAAGAATAAAACAAAAGTCGCTTTCAGCGGCTTTTGTTTTTCTAGTTTTTATATTTATCCATCATCTGCACAAATTTAGAGAAAAGATAATCACTATCGTGAGGTCCCGGAGAGGCTTCGGGGTGATATTGTACACAGAAGAGCGGAAATTGTTTATGCTCAAATCCTTCTACGGTCTGGTCGTTCAAATTGATGTGTGTCAGTTCAATTTGTGATTGATCCATCGAATTCCAATCCACCGCAAAGCCATGATTCTGCGACGTTATTTCGATGACATTGGTCCGGAGATTTTTAACCGGATGGTTTCCGCCACGATGACCAAATTTTAGTTTGTATGTTTTACCGCCGAGCGCAAGCCCAAGTAATTGATGTCCGAGACAGATCCCGAAGATCGGTCTCTTTCCGATCAATTTTTTAATATTCAAAATTGCATATTTTACCGCGTCCGGATCGCCGGGACCATTCGAAAGAAAAATTCCATCCGGATCCATCGCTAAAACCTGTTCCGCGGTATAACTTGCCGGAACAACAATAAGATCGCAGCCGTATCGCGCAAGACGACGAAGAATGTTTTGCTTCACACCATAATCAAATACAACCACTTTGTATTTTGGAGCAGCTGTTTCACCGTTCTTTGTGGTTAATGCATATGCGGTTGAATCGATTTGGCTCCATTGGTATTCTTTCTGCGTCGTTACTTTTTTTGCAAGATCAAGTCCGTTCATGTCTGGCGATGCTTTTGCCTTTGCGATCAGACTTTCGTCATTCAGGTCTTTGGTGGAGATCACACCGCGCATTGCACCTTGATTGCGTAAAATTTTCGTCAACATTCGGGTGTCAATCCCTTGGATCGCAAGAATGTTATTTTTTTTCAGCCAATCACCTAATGATGAATTTGCACGCCAGTTACTGTAAAAATCAAAATATTCCTTAACAATGAATCCGCTCACTTGAGGTTTTATGGATTCAACATCTTCCGTATTGACACCATAATTTCCAATCAGTGGATACGTCATCGTTACGATCTGTCCGGCGTACGACGGATCGGTGAGGATCTCTTGATATCCAGTGATGCTGGTATTGAAACATACCTCACCGAATGTTTCCCCTTCGGCTCCGAAATGTTCTCCGGTAAATACTGTTCCGTTCTCTAAGGCAAGTTTTGCGATCATTGTTTTCAAATATTATGGAGATTCATACTGCTTGTTCAATATGAAAATACAAAATATTTGTTGACAACTGAAATACAATTTTGTTTATTATAGTAGTCTTAGAGGAGCGGTACACACGAGTAATCACGCCGAGAGCAGAACAGTTCGTTAAGGCGCGATGAAAAGGTTTTGAAGATAGTACCGCCGAAAGATGGAACGTGTTTCCGTTCCATTCTTGGGATGCAAGAATACGACTTGCAGACTGTTGTTTCGAGATATCGGAACAAAGCGCTAACGACAATCTGCAAGAATAATTTTTTGCCGTTAGTATCTCGGTGCATATCATTCAAACGTAGAGAGTCCTTAGCAAACTCTCTGCGTTTTTTCATTTTAAATCTACATAAGACCTGCCAAATCTCTGAGATTTGGCAGGTCTTACAGGATAACAGGGAATGAATATGAATATTGCATTGATCGGATACGGAAAAATGGGAAAGGAAATCGAAGCTGCCGCAATACTGCGCGGACATTCGATTATTACTGCTTTTTCTTCTTCTTCACCGCTCCCACTAGTATCGTCAGAATTTTATAAAAAGCATCAAATTCACTGCTGTATTGATTTTTCCCATTCTGCTCTCGTCCCTACTCATGCCGAGATTTGTAGTTCTCTCGGTATTCCATTGGTCGAAGGAACAACGGGTTGGCAGGATCAAAAAGATGATATTCTTTTGGCTGTTAAAAGACATAATGGCACGTTTGTCTATGGAAATAATTTTTCCATAGGTGCGCTGATGTTCTTCCGTATTGTTCGGAACGCCGCACAATTAATGAATGCATTTTCTGATTATGATGTTGCAATCCACGAAACACATCATACCAAAAAGAAAGATTCGCCAAGCGGAACAGCTATTACCCTTGCCAATGAAATTCTTTCACAGATGAAGAATAAATCAATAATAAAACGAAATAACGATCAATCCGTCATCGCTCCGCACGAGATTCATATATCTAGTACGAGAATCGGTACTGTGTTTGGCAATCATTCAGTATTGTTCCATTCCCCTGCGGATGAAATCGAATTGATCCATCGCGCTCACAATAGAAGCGGTTTTGCATTGGGGGCTGTACTCGCCGCAGAATTGACTCTAAGCATTTCAGGAATATACTCCTTTGAAGAACTTGTTTTTGAAAAACCATTCACTCATCATTAAAAGGATTTATCATGTCATCTTCATTTTCGTTCCGCGGAGTAGCTACTGCACTAGTAACACCAATGCATGCAAACGGGGAGATCGATACTGAATCGCTGAAACGCTTGGTTGAATTTCAAATAACTAACGGTGTGCAAGGCCTTGTTCCCTGCGGTACAACCGGAGAAAGTGCTACGCTTTCTCATCCCGAACATCATCATGTCATGGATATTGTTGCTCAGCAATCAAATGGAAGAGTCCCCATCATTGTTGGTGCGGGCAGCAATTCCACTCGCGAAGCTATTTCATTAACGCAGCATGCACGAGCAATCAGCGCAGATGCGGTTCTTTCCGTCGCACCGTACTATAATAAACCGACTCAACAAGGATTCTTTGAACATTACAGAGCCATTGTTGATGCTGTGGATATTCCGGTTTTTGTCTATAATGTTCCAGGAAGAACGGGAAGTAATATCAATGCAGAAACAACTCTACGACTTGCTGAACTGCCCGGGATCGCAGGAATCAAAGAAGCTTCAGGAAATATTCCGCAAGTAATGGAAATATTACGACATCGTCCAAAGAATTTTATCGTCCTTTCCGGGGATGATGCATTGACTCTACCAATGATGGTGCTGGGTGCTGACGGCGTTATTTCTGTTGTTGCAAACGAGGTGCCTTCATTGTTCTCTTCAATGGTTCATTTGTGTCTTGAAAGTAATTTTGTCGCTGCTCGAGAAATCCATGAACGTCTTCTCGATCTGATGAATTTGAACTTCATTGAATCAAATCCTATTCCCGCAAAATCTGCATTGGCAATGATGGGAATTATTACAGAAGCATTTCGCTTGCCGCTCACATCGATGTCGCTCGATCATAAATTTCAATTGCGTCGTGCATTGGAAGAATTATCGCTTGTGGAGCATCTTGCATGAAAAAAAATGCTCTAACAATTCAACAGTCTGTCGAACAAGAGTTTGAGAAACAAACAAAGAGCGCTTATAAGATTTTCTCGGAATTCATTTCATTGCTGGATAATGGTACGATTCGAACCGTGGAACAGAACCAATCAGAATGGGTTGTCAATCATTGGGTGAAGAAGGGAATCCTTCTCGGTTTTCGGTTGGGAAAACTACGAACTATTTCTTCAAAGACATTTCCATTCTTTGATAAACATACATTTCCGTTAAAAAAAATTACCTTAAAGGATAATATCCGTATTGTCCCCGGCGGAACCTCTATCCGTAAAGGTGCGTATGTTGCATCTTCCGCTATCATTATGCCACCGGCATACATCAATGTCGGTGCATATGTGAGCAAGAACGTTTTGATCGATTCACACGCGCTTGTTGGTTCTTGTGCATATATTGGTGAAAGAGTTCATCTTAGCGCAGCTTCTCAGATCGGAGGTGTGTTGGAACCGATCGGTGCTCTGCCCGTTATCATTGAAAATGATGTTTTAGTCGGCGGGAATTGCGGGATTTATGAAGGTACAATCGTAAAACAACGTGCTGTCATCGGATCAGGAGTTACTCTTAATGGTTCAACCCCTGTGTACGATCTTGTCAACGAAACAGTTATTCGAAAAAATTCTAACGGATCCCTTGTGATTCCTGAAAATGCAGTTGTTGTTGCCGGAAGCAGAGCAGTCTATTCTCCGTTTGCAAGTAAGAATGGATTACATATGTATACACCACTGATCGTAAAATATCGAGATGAAAGAACCGATGCAAAGACTGCGTTGGAAGAAAGTTTGAGATAAAATGTCTCTATGCTTCTTTAAGGTTATACTGTTGGATCTTTGTGTAGAGGGTCTTAAGAGAGATACCTAAAATTTTTGCAGCAAGATTCTTATTCCATTTTGTATTGTTCAATACTGCTTCAATATGTTCGGTCTCTAATGCTTGAATAGAAATTGCAGAACCGATCTTTCCGTTCCCATCACCTGTTGAATGTTGTGAAACTGATAAATGCATCGGTAGAGCAAGATCCTTCGGACGTATAAACTCATCGTTGCATAATACAATTGCACGCTCAAGAACATTTTCCAGCTCACGTACATTTCCGGGCCACGGATATTCCATCAATGCTTGAAGCGCATCGGCGTGAAGTTGTTTCTTCTCGCGTTGTTTGTTCTTTCTATCCAAAATACTTTGTGCCAGCAAAGGAATATCTTCTTTACGATGGATGAGTGACGGAATATTGAGCGTGATGACATTAAGTCGATAGAGCAGATCTTCACGGAACCGACCCGCCTTCACTTCTTCAATCAGTTTTTTATTTGTTGCGGAAATGATCCTCACATCCGATTTGAAGTTCTTATTGCCTCCGACACGCCGATATTCACCGGTTTGAATAAAGCGAAGAAGTTTTGGCTGAAAGATCTGACTCACTTCACCAATTTCATCGAGGAACAATGTTCCGCCGTGAGCAATCTCTACCAAACCCTGCCTCATTGCTTGGGCATCGGTGAACGCACCTTTTTCGTGACCGAATAATTCGCTCTCGATTAATGTATCAGGAATGGATGCACAATTGAGAGCAACAAACGGTTTTTCTGCACGCGGTGAATTTTTATGGAGAAAATTTGCGAAGAGTTCTTTTCCCGTACCGCTTGCACCTTCTAACAATACCGTTGAATCACTCGGTGCAACCTTGCCGGCAAGTTCTAGCACTTTCATAAACTCAACGCTTTGCCCGATCAATTTTGACGATTGTGCTAAACGTGAAAGTTCAGACTTCAATACTTTGTTCTCTATAACAAGCGTACGTTTTTCCAAAGCATTGTTCAACAACGAAAGCAATTCATCAACCGCGTACGGTTTCGCAAGATAATAGAATGCACCAAGCTTCATGCAATCGACCGCCATACGAACATCCATAACTGCCGTTAGCATGATCACCTGTGTGTCGATAAAATTTTGTTTGATGAAATTGAGCACTTCAATTCCATCAACTCTTGGCATTCGCACATCAAGCAGAACAAGATCGAACGGTTTTTCCTGTAACTGATTTATCGCAGCAACACCATCTTCAGCGGTGATTACCGAATGACCTTCAGAAGTTAGCAGTGATTCAAGCATTATGCAAAAATCTGCTTCATCATCTACAACAAGAATACGGGCGCTATGTTTCGTTTTTGCCATATGAACCTGTGAAAATATAGGAGTTTATCACCTCACCTGCAAAGTCATTCTTTTAACCCTAATTTTATTTTTGTATTTTTAGCAGGTAAACAGACCTCATCATCCATTTAAGGCGGTTATTTTATGCTAACAGTTGTTCTTCTTACTGCTTCAAATATTTTCATGACCTTTGCATGGTATGGACATCTAAAATTTAGAGACGTTGCTTTATGGAAAGTGATCTTGGCAAGCTGGGGAATTGCTTTTTTTGAATATTGCTTGATGGTTCCGGCAAATCGTTTTGGATATGGACAATTCAATGCAGCAGAATTGAAGACCATTCAAGAGATCATTACATTGATTGTTTTTACTGTTTTTTCAGTAGTGTATCTAAAAGAAGAACTGCGATGGAACTATATCGTCGGTTTTCTCTTAATTATTGCAGCTGCATTTATTATTTTCAAAAAATGGTGATGCTCAGATTACCATTGCAAATACTGATTGTTTTCATCTGTGTTTAAGCAGATTACAACCAATTTGAGGTTCAGGAAATAAAAATATTTCTTTGATTTGTTGTTTAACGAGGGGAAATAATCTTCAATTGAATGTGTTGCAAGCCAATTGTTTTTTAGAATACTTATGCTACCGGGGGAACATACATACGAATAATTCTCCAACGATTGCGATCGTAGCTGAATACCGCTTTAATCGTGACTGTTTTTCCTGAGAATGTTCCGGTTGATGTTACTTGTGATTGTGATGATGGTAAACCTG
>JANXZD010000429.1 GCA_025355705.1 Bacteroidota bacterium
TGTATAATCAGGTTCGTCTAATCGGAGTGTGGCACCTCCCGCAAAATTGTTGGCGACGCTGTAATATGTATAGAGATTATTATCAAACTGAACCAGCGTTAAGAGCGCAGCTTTGAATTTAACCGTAAGACCTAAATATTCTTTTTTGATCTCTATCACGGTCGCAATGTATGCATCAGTGCTGAAAGTGACCGTCTCATACGCACCAATGATATTCGATGAAGCGTCTCGATATGAAATTTTTGAAAAAACTTTTTTTGTTATATCGCCAAGTTCGTTCTTCGTTATATCAATAGGAACTTCTCGTGTACGCATCACTCCGTCGTTATTCACTTCATATTGAAAAACGATCATCGGTAGAAATGCTCTGACATTTGCACCAAGGGAAACCCGCAGAGGAATAGTTTTTTCTGTTGCCGGTTTTGTCAGTGCATTGATGCTGCCGGGTAAAATATCTCCGAACGATATACTTGAGATGACTGCAGTTGATGTATCAAAACCTTGTGCGGCTACCGTTAATTTGTATTGTGTCTTCTCCGCCGGCGGGAAAGAATAATTTACATAGGCATGAACCGAACGATTTCCGGCACTTCCGGTATTGACAATAATGGTGGTATCGTGAAATAGATACGTTGTTTGACCATCATACACCGATACCGATGCATTGTAAACTTCTTGATTCGGTGATGGTTGCAACGGATCATACTCATTTGGGTTGAATGTTCCGTAGACTCGAATAATTTGTGTTGCGGTATTTGCATCAAGTACGGCATACACAACCAACTGTTGCCGATACGGTCCATTCGGAGTAAATTTTGAATTACAACCTGACAATATCAGTACAATAATAAGAATTATTTTTTTCATGTTAAAATTCCATTTTCACAAATGCACTTGGCAAAAACGGAAGCATCGTGATCGATTGCAGTGTCTTTCGATCATAATAAAGGATGTTTTTGCTGTTATACACGTTCACAAAACTAAGACCGACATTTCCGTTGATCCCTGAAAATTGGTATTTATATGTCAGCGTAATATCTAATCGATGATACGTTGGAAGCCGTGCAGCATTTTTTCCGCCAAGTATCGTATATGGCTTTCCTTGATCGTTAACGAATGTATCCCTGCCAAGATCAGGAATGGTCAGTCGATCATAAAATCCGATCGTTTGACTATACGGATACCCGCTTGCAATCTCCCAACGAATTCCAAGGTCAAGGTCATCAGTCAGTCGAGTAAGATTCAGAATATTCACTGTATGGCGGCGATCATACCGAGGTGCATATTTAAAATCATTGATGGTCACTGATGTCCAGCCTAACGTATATGCAACGTAAAGATCGAGAAATGAATATTTATATCGGAACAACGTTTCAAATCCGTACGAACTTCCTTTTCCATTGATGTAATCCGGTTCTGTAATGAATTTCTTCTCTCTATTATAGACCACCAATGAAGTATAATCCTTATAATATGTTTGAACATCAACAGAGAGTTCCGAATAAATATCGCCGCTGATTCCAAGGATGTAATGCGTTGCAGCTTCCGGTTCAAGTTTTTCCGGAATGAATATCCATGCCTCGAACAATGATATCACATCATCTTCATTGGTCAATGTGATAAGATTTTGAGAGAACGTTCCGAATGAAAATTTTATCCGCCATTCTGAATCAAACGCATAGCTCATATTCAATCTAGGTTGGAGCGATGTGCTCAATTTTCTATTGTTAAACAGCGAAATAATATCGGAATGAACGCCGGCATCGGCTTTCCAGTGCTCAGCGATGTATTGATACCGAAACCATGCCCAGGTTTCAATTGACGCATCGTCGACAATGACTTTGACATTCGATGCATTGACGAACGAATATGTATAGCGCGGAACATTCACGTCAAATCCAACAAAATACAGGTCACGTGATTCCGTGTACATGGTCAGTTCACCACGTATTCCTCCATCACTGATCTTGGATTCAGCAGGACGAACGAGTGCTGATTGTTTTGCGTCCCGGACGATACTATAATTGCTTCCATACACAACCGCATCAACATACACCCGATTCTCTATGAGATCTGAAATCGTCAATGCATAGGACTGACTTCTCCACCGATGGTCCGCTTCATTGACATTCGGAGAGATGATATTGTCCGCACTCAGAAAAGTCTGGAAACTGTACCGACCATATTCGCTTCCGCCAATATTGGCCTTTGCAAATATATCATAGAATGAAATGGGAGCAGGGTTTCGTAAGAATTTTTTGAATGTATCGTTGAAGAGCGATTTTCTTCCGCTAATGATCCAGCTGTTATTATTTGGAAGTGGTCCTTCTAAATGAACTTTTCCGGAAATAAAATTTGCCGCAACACCGCCATGAACTCCCGTTGTGCTTCCGTTACGAGATGTAATATTGATAACGGAAGATAACCGACCGCCATATCCCGCAGGAAATGCTCCGGTATATACTTCAGTCGTTTTTATGATGTCGGGATCGAAGATACTGAAGATACCAAATGCGTGGAATGGATTGTAGATTTTCATTCCGTCAAAGTAGATCAGATTTTGATCTCCGGCTCCACCGCGGACATAGAATTTTGAACTGACATCTGCGGACGATACTACTCCGGGGATGATCTGAATCGAACGAAACAGATCTTCTTGCGCTGCCGATGGAACTTTTTGCAATTCCTTTTGATCAAGAACGTGCACACTTGTATTGATCTCTTGTAATTCTTTTTTTCTGCCGCCAGTAACAACAACTTCCTCGACTTCAACAGGCTTTGAACCGAGAGTAAAATTAACGGTCATTGGTTCTTTACCGCGAACATTCACCGATTTAGTAACGGCTTGATATCCAAGTGTTGCAGCGATAATCTGATATGTACCGTAGGGAAGATTTGCAATAAGATAGAAA
>JANXZD010000535.1 GCA_025355705.1 Bacteroidota bacterium
CACGATGAATGCTTTCCGCTTACTGACGGTTCTGTAATTCCTTCCTAGGGGTGAAGGAATAAGGGGTTCACATTGGATGGATGTCCCTAGCAAGTTCCAGAATTCGTTGAGAGCAGTTTGTTTATGTTTTAATTCCGTTGCGTAATCAATTTTTGAAGAAAAACAGAGCGAACAGCGTTGGTTCTTTGACGTTTGACATTCTCCACTGTTAAGTCTTCGTGAAGGAATCTTGGCATAAAGTGACTGAATGGTCTCAGAATAAGTTGTGGTCATATGGTATGATTGTCTGGCTTGGGTGTGCTTAAAAAAACAGCGTTCAATATTTGTCGTTAATCGGCAAATCGTTGTTCCAACTTACGCTAATTGTTCTTACATTTCAATAAATCTATGAAGTTTTATCGAAAAATAAAGAAACAAGTAAGCCCTGAAAACCTTGCGGAAACCGTAAAAGAGAACAAGAGAACCACAGCAATCGTTGTTGGTGCGATATTTCTTTTTTTATATGTTGTTTTTAATAGCAATGGACTGCTACAGCGTGTGCGTCTTGAAATGCAAAAGAAGGATGCGTTTGAAAGGATTCGTGTTGCGGAAGAAGAACAGAAAAAACTGAAGGATCAGTCCAAAGCGTTGGATGGTGATCCAAAAGCAGTTGAAAAAGTTGCGCGCGAAAAATATGGTATGGTGCGCGAGAATGAAAAAGTGTATAAAGTGGTCCCAAAAAAACAGTGAAAACAACAATTCAAAATTTACCGTATGCCGAACGCGTTCGTCCGCAAACGCTTGACCAATTCATTGGTCAGTCGCAGTTATTGGGCGTTGGAAAACCTCTTCGTCAGATGGTGGAAAAGGATGAGCTTCGTTCTTTTATTCTGTGGGGTCCGCCGGGTGTTGGAAAAACTACGCTTGCGCGGATCATCGCTAATCAGACGAAATCAGAATTTTTTGCGATGAATGCGGTTTCTTCTGGTGTAAAAGATGTTCGGGAAGTGATTGCAAAGGCGGAAGAATTCCAACAATCGTTTCGCAAGACAATTTTATTCATTGATGAGATCCATCGTTTCAATAAATCTCAACAGGATGCATTACTTCATTCGGTGGAACAAGGAACGATCACACTGATTGGTGCAACAACCGAAAATCCTTCCTTCGAAGTTATTTCGCCACTCCTTTCCAGAATGCGTGTTTTTGTGATGGAAGCATTGGGAAAAGATTCGTTGGATAAAATTCTTGAACAAGCGCTGTTGAAAGATGAGGTTATAACAAAAGCAGCTGTTCAATTTGATGACAAAGAATATTTTTTTCTTTTGTCCGGAGGCGATGCGCGCAAATTGTTGAATGGACTTGAAATTGCATTTCAAATTTCAGATCCGGATCCGGATGGAGTACATCATCTTTCAAGAGAAATTTTAGAAGAGGCGTTCCAGCGCCGCTATTCGCTCTATGATAAAAAAGGGGAACAACATTACGATATCATTTCCGCATTCATCAAAAGTATGCGCGGCAGCGATCCGGATGCGACAGTGTATTGGTTAGCGCGAATGTTGGAAGGTGGCGAAGATCCAAAATTCATTGCACGACGAATGATCATTCTCGCTTCGGAAGATATCGGCAATGCCGATCCTGTCGGCTTGATGCTTGCAACTGATGCATTCACGGCTGTGGATTATGTTGGAATGCCGGAAGCACGGATTATTTTGTCTCACGCGGCAACATATCTTGCTTCCGCACCAAAAAGTAATGCTGCATATTCTGCGATCTCAGAAGCAATGAGTGATGTTCGCAAACTTCCGAATCTTCCGGTGCCGTTACACCTTCGTAACGCACCGACAAAATTAATGAAGGATCTGAATTACGGCAAAGAATATAAATACGCACATGATCACGAGAACAATTTTATCGACCAACAACATCTTCCTGATCAATTGAAACATAAAATTTATTACGAGCCAACTGAAAACGGCAGAGAGAAACAGATCAAAGAACGGTTGGACATTTTGTGGAAAAAAAGAAGAAAATAATACGGAGTTGTTATGACAATAGATCTAAAAACATTTGAAGCAAAAGAAAAATACACGATTGTTGTGTATGGCGATTCTATTTCCCGCGGAATAATTTTTGATGACGAAAAGCGGAAACATTCATTGTTGTTGGAAAGCTTTACGAATCTTGTGCGCGAACATTTGAAAGGTGTCGTCTATAACGCGGCAAAGTTCGGCAGCACGATCGTTGAAGGACTACAGCGGTTTCAAAGCGATGTGCTGAAACGAAAACCGGATATCGTTCTGATCGAGTTTGGCGGAAACGATTGTGATTTTCAGTGGGATGCAATTGCTGAAAACCCTTTTGGTATCTTTCATCCGAATACGGAGTGTGTTACGTTCTACGAATTGCTGACAGAATTGGTAAAAAAGTTGAGTGCATTGGACATTGTTCCTGTTCTGGTTACCCTTCCTCCACTCGATGCGGAAAAATTCCTTAACTGGGTCGGACGTAACAGCGAGCAAGCAAAGAATAATATTCTGCAATATATCGGAAATGTTTCTCATATCTATTCATGGCACGAGCGGTACAACGCGGCAATTCTACGCGTTGCCGAAGAGACCACAACACGATTGATCGATATCCGTTCAGCATTCTTACAAAAGGATGATTATACGAAATTGATCTGTGATGACGGCATTCATCCGAACAAAGCCGGTCATCAGGTTATTGCTGAAAAGATTCTTCACTATATAGAATTGAATTATATGTTCTTACTCAATACAAAACCACAAACTTCAGCTCTACAATAAATAATATCTCAAGATTCCAATATTTCCAAGACTAATAGATGATACTTTTGTCACATAAAGCAAAATATGATTATGCCAATTCTATTTTTGCAATCCTATCAATCTTGACAATTTTTGGAATTACTCCATCTAATTCTCAAACAAAAGATACTCTTTCTTTCAAATCAGATTCGTCGAAGAATAAATCTGATTCCTCACTTGTAAAAACAGATTCTCTTCAAAATCCGGGAGGTATCGATGCAGTCGTTACGTACACCGCTAACGATTCGATCATCTTTACGTTCGGTAACAAACAAATGAAGATGTTTGGCAAAGGTGATGTGAAATTCAAAGATCTCAGTTTAAAATCCGAACGGATCGATGTCAACTGGAATACGAATGAACTTGCATCATATGGTGTGCTCGATTCGGTCAAAGCGAAAGTTAGCGATTCATTGAAAACACGCTATTCAGGAACTCCGGTGATGGTTGAAGGCACGGACAAATATGAAGGGTGGAAGATTTCTTATAATTTCAAATCTCAAAAAGGAAGAGTGACGCTGGCAAATACTGAAGAGGATCAGGGATATTATCAAGGACAGCAAATAAAAAAAATTGATAAAGATATGCTCTTCATCTCCAGTGGATATTATTCCACCTGCGAATATGGTCATCCGCATTTTTATTTTTTCAGCCCGGAAATGCGCGTGACAGTTCGTGATAAAATTGTTGCTCGACCGATCTATCTTTACATCGCGGATGTTCCGCTTTTTATTCTTCCATTTGGTGTTTTTCCAAGTCAGGGAGGAAGACGTTCCGGTATTATTGCTCCTGCTTTTGTTGACAAAGGTTCGCGAGGAACTGGACTTGAACATTTTGGATACTATTTTGCGATGAATGATTATATGGATTTGGCCGTGCTAGGAGATTGGCTTACCGGTGGGACGTATCGAGCCAGTCCAAACTTCCGGTACATCAAGCGGTATGATTATTCCGGATCGCTGTCCGGATATTATCAACACACGATTGAGAATGAACCTTTTGATACCGCACCTAATCCATATTTGGACCAAACGGATTATTATGCCAATCTTGTTCATAATCAAACATTTAATCCTACTACACAAATGAGTGTGAATTTCTCTTTTGCTAGTTCGGAAAGTTATAAAAGGGCACTCACAAAAAATGATTATTTAAATCAATCCATAATTTCAAATGCCACCATCAGTAAAAGTTGGGAGGGAACAAGCAATAGTATGAGTGTGAATATCAATCGAACACAAAATCTTATCACCGGTTCGATCACCAATACATTGCCCTCGGTTTCATTCAATCATTCTCAAAGTTATCCGTTTAGATTCGGCAAACAAAAGAATTCTTCAGAATCGAGTTATTCCTGGTATGAAATGATCGGATTGAATTATGGTGCAAGTGCTCAGCGAATTGATAACAAAACACGAACCACTGATAGCGGTGCTTTTGTTTTCGATCAGCGTCAGGGGATCAATCATAATCTTTCATTCAACATTGCTCCCAAAGCAGGATATTTTACTATCGCACCGTCGTTAAGCTATAATGAAAAATGGTATGATAAAAGTCTTTCCTTCAGAGGACTCGATACATCAGGTTATCCGATTCTTGTCGACAAATATGGTTTTGCTGCAGTAAGAACTTTCACAACTGGAGTCAGCATCTCAACACGATTGTATGGAATGTTAAATTCACCAATCCCCGGACTGTCTGGATTTCGCCACACAATTACGCCGGTTGTGAGTTATACATACATACCCGATTTTTCAGAAAAGCAATACGGATATTATACTCGATACACTGATAAGTTTGGTAAAGAGCAAAAATTTGATCGTTTTGCTAAGGGAGTATACGGTTCAGCTTCTGCTTATGAATCACAATCAATTGGAATGTCCCTTGGAAATGTTTTTGAAACGAAAACATCCGCAAAAGATACAACAGAGAAAGAACAAAAATATCAATTATTAAATCTTGGAGCTTCTGCCAGTTACAATTTTGT
>JANXZD010000482.1 GCA_025355705.1 Bacteroidota bacterium
CAATTGAAGAGTGAATTTGGTTCAACATCCTGTAAATCATATTATTTTTGTCATTCGTGTCAGCAACCATTTGAATATTTTAAACCATTCTAATGTTAATTCGAATTTGTTACAATCCTGAGTTATTATGAAACCAGTTTATATCATAGATGCATTACGAACCCCGATTGGAAAATATGGCGGAGCATTATCATCCTTGCGTCCAGATGATCTTGCCGCAGTTGTCATCAAAAGATTGGTAGAACGAAATTCCGGAATTGATCCGGCAGTATATGACGAAGTGATCCTCGGTTGTGCAAATCAGGCAGGGGAAGACAATCGAAATGTCGCTAGAATGTCCTCGTTGCTTGCGGGACTTCCGGTTTCTGTTCCAGGTGAGACTGTTAATCGATTATGTGCTTCGGGAATGAGTGCGGTAGCTAATGCTGCAAACAAAATACGAGTTGAGGACGGACATTTGTATATCGCCGGCGGCGTGGAAAGTATGTCGCGTGCTCCGTATGTGATGGCAAAACCGAGTGAAGCATTCTCTCGAACACCGGAGATGGTCGATTCCGCATTAGGATGGAGGTTTGTAAATCCTAAAATGAAAGAGGTGTATGGTGTTGATTCAATGGGAAACACAGCAGAAAATGTTGCCGAACAGTTCAATATTTCGCGTGAAGATCAGGATACATTTGCATTGTGGTCACAGCAAAAAACAAAACAAGCGATCACGAGTCAGAGGTTTTTTAAAGAAATTATTACGATCGAGGTTCCGACAAAGAAAGAAACTACCATCATTGGGGATGATGAATTTCCAAAGCTGGATACGACTCTCGAAAAACTTGCGAAACTCAGACCTGCATTTCGTACGGATGGAAAAGGGAGTGTCACAGCAGGAAATTCTTCCGGATTGAACGATGGCGCTTGTGCGTTGATCCTTGCATCAGAAGAAGCCGTAACAAAGTATAATCTGAGACCAATCGCAAAATTCATTACTTCTACAGTTGTTGGCGTTGAACCAAGAATCATGGGAATTGGTCCGCTTCCGGCAACGCAAAAAGTTTTGATAAAAGCTGGATTGAATATTTCTGATATCTCTGTGATCGAAATGAATGAAGCATTTGCCGCACAATGTCTTGCTGCCATGCGCGGGCTTGGAATTGCAGATAACGATCCACGCGTGAACCCGAACGGAGGTGCGATTGCGCTTGGTCATCCGTTAGGAATGTCCGGCGCGCGACTTATTACAACGGCAGCCTACGAGTTGCAATCGAATGGTGGACGATACGCGCTCTGTACAATGTGCATAGGTGTTGGGCAAGGTATGGCGGCGATCATTGAACGTGTACAATAAGTGGAGATGGAGCTTACTTGAAAAGTGGACCCCATCTTGAAAATTTATGAAGATTAAATCATACGCATACGGTCAATGGATTGAAGGAAACGGAAAGCCGACGCAGCTGCTTAGTGCTGTTACCGGTGAGCATATTTTTGATGCAGACAGTTCCGGTATTGATTTCAATCAGATGCTCGAATTCGGTCGTACCGTAGGAGGAGTGAATATTCGTAAATTCACATTCCATCAACGTGCGTTGATGTTAAAGGAATTGGCAAAGTTTCTCACCGAACGAAAAGAGATCTTCTATAAACTTTCATATTACACCGGAGCAACAAGAACGGATTCTTGGCTTGATATTGATGGAGGAATTGGAACACTTTTTGCGTTTGCGAGCAAAGGTCGAAGAGAACTTCCCAATCAAACCGTTTATATCGATGGCGGAACGGAAATGCTTTCCAAAGGGGGAACATTTGTCGGGAGGCATATTTGTGTTCCACTTGAGGGTGTTGCGGTTCATATCAACGCATTCAATTTTCCGACGTGGGGAATGTTAGAGAAATTTGCTCCGGCGTTTCTTGCCGGAATGCCGTGCATCATCAAACCCGCAACATCAACAAGTTATGTTGCTCAAAAAGTGGTCGAAGAGATCCTCGCTTCGAAAATTCTACCGGAAGGGTCACTCCAAATTATTTGCGGCAGTGTTGGTGATATATTTGATCATTTTACTTTGCAGGATGTTGTTACATTCACCGGTTCACATTCAACGGGAATAAAACTTCGCCAGCATAAGAACATCAACGAAAATTCAGTTCGATTTACGATGGAAGCAGATTCACTCAACTGCTGTGTGCTTGGCAGTGACGCAACACCTGACTCTGAAGAATTTTCTCTTTTTATAAAAGAGGTATCGCGTGAACTTGTTACAAAAGCGGGACAGCGTTGTACTGCAATTCGCAGGGTCATCGTTCCAAATAATCTTGTTCAGGATGTTATCGCAGCTTTACAAAAACGATTGTCTGGAGTTGTCATTGGCGATCCTATTTTGGAAGAAGTAAAGATGGGTCCGCTTGTCGGAAAAGATCAAGTTAAGGAAGTATCGGCACGAGTTAAGGAACTTTCTCGGTCAAGTGAAAAAGTATTTGAATCTTTGGTAGAATATAAAAGGAATGGTCATTCAATTGAACATGGAGCATTCTTTCGTCCGACATTATTACATTGTCCAAATCCTTTTTCTGCAACTGAACCGCACGACGTTGAAGCATTTGGTCCGGTAAGTACTGTGATGGGGTACGCAACGATGGACGATGCGATCGAACTTGTCCGTCGTGGACGTGGTTCACTCGTCGGCTCATTCTTTTCAAATAATGACGATCTCTCAAAAAAATTTGCGCTTGGCATTGCACCATATCACGGCAGAATAATGATGGTGAACCGTTACAGTGCAAAAGAATCAACAGGTCATGGTTCTCCAATGCCGCAAATGGTTCATGGCGGTCCCGGACGTGCAGGGGGCGGAGAAGAACTTGGCGGTATTCGAAGTGTGTTGCATTATATGCAGCGTACGGCATTGCAAGGATCCCCCACAGCTCTTGGAAAGATTTATGGTGAATTTACAACTGGTGCTGAAACACACAGTGACGGCGTTCATCCATTTAAAAAATATTTTGATGATCTTCAGATCGGTGATTCGCTGCTTACAAAGATCAGAATCATTACACTTGAGGATATTGAGAAGTTTGCCGATCTAAGCGGCGACCATTTCTATGCTCATATGGATGATGAACTGGCACGGAAATCGATCTTTGATCGAAGAGTTGCTCACGGATATTTTATTCTTTCAGCCGCGGCGGGATTGTTTGTTGAACCGGGATTCGTTCCTGTAATGGCAAATTACGGACTTGAAGGTTTACGATTCATCAAACCGGTGTATCCTGATGATACGATTCAAGTGCGATTGACGGTGAAATCTACCAGACCGAAAGAGGGGGAACACCAAGGAATTGTTGAATGGGATGTTATTGTATTTAATCAAAATAATGAACACGTTGCCGTGTATACATTACTGACTTTAGTTGCAAAGAAATAATAAGGGGAAGTCATCCTGGGCATAATAGTCATTTAGTGTTGTTATTTTTACCCGGTACAAAATAAAAGTACCATTTGAAATAAGCATCGTGATGATGGATAGCAAGCCCGCGATGGTGACGATAATGTTCTTTGAGACGACTAAAATAACTTTCAAGC
>JANXZD010000526.1 GCA_025355705.1 Bacteroidota bacterium
TTATTGAATAAGAATGAATACCACCGATAACCGGTCCCAACTCGAATCCGAATTCCAGATAAGAATGTAATTAATGCAAGATTGAACCGCGGATACGGCAAAATTGCAAGATCAAAATGTTTTTCCTTCAACACTTTTACATATTCAAGCAGGCTATTATTCTCATCCCACAACATCACCTCAGCTACATCGGAATGATTTTCAACTAGTTCTTTGGTATATGAACGTACCATCACCGAAATGGAAGCGTTTGGAAATTCTTTTTTAAGAAGCGGAAGCATCGGCAGTGACAGCACTACATCCCCAATACGATCGGTACGAATAAGGAGAATTTTTTTGATCAAATAACGCGCGGCTGGCTTCACAGCGGTTCATCCATTACGTCAAACTGTTCCCACCCATGAAAATCATAATGCCACCATTCACTCTTTATCGGTAGAAATCCATGGCTGATCATTACATTTTTTAATAGTGCTCTATTTTTTATCGCATTCTCAGAAAGATTCATGTATTCTTGAGATGCTTTTTCGGTAAAATCATCATACCCTGTCGGCATCTCCAATTCATTTCCTAACGAATCGATGATCGTAAGATCAACTGCGGCACCACGATTATGTTTCGATCCTTTTTTTGGATTAGCGACAAAATCCTCGTTCGGCACAATCTCCCATAATTTCCATTGGATCGCAAGAGGGCGATATCCATCATAGATCTTTAGTCTTAAATTTTTCACTCGCAATTCTTTTTGAACTGAAGCTAGACTTTCCACCGCTTCTCTTCTCAATTTTGCCTTTGCGATTGGATACAGTTTCTTTTTAGTAAAATTATTTTCCGTTGCATAGCGAATATCTAACACAAATGTAGAATCAATGGAAAGGATATCCACAATATCTCTTTTTGAGTTGCTGAGTTGTCCCGCTGAGCTACAGCTCAACCACAACAATGAAGAGATAACTATCGAAAACCAGATTAATATTTTCATGATTATGAGAGAAATACTTTCGCAACATCAAGTATCATCGAAGGTTGATTCCACAATGCAGAACGAAAAATTCCCCCAAGCGTGCGTTTATCCTCAGGAAGTTTCAAAGCACTGTCACAGATATTATTGTAGGTCTCATCATCAAAGTTGCCAATTGCATTTCGGATATTATAGAAAATATCATGCCTCCAGCCTAGACGTTTATGCCATCGTTTATCATACTCGCGAAGGTGTAGCACTTCTCCTCGAACAATCGCTTCTGCCGCAACCTGCCCGCCAATCATTCCGCCGATCATTCCGGAAATGATCCCTCCACCGGAGACAGGATTAACTTGATGGGCGGCATCACCGACAAGAATAACGTTCTCTTTAACAATTTCTGGATTTGTTTTTGCACAGGGAACTCCACCCGCGATATGTGTCAGCATTGCCACTTTGGGAAATTTTCTATCTACAAATTCATGAAGGAATTTTATAGCGGATTTTTTCTTTGCTTCTTCAACGGAAAGTCCAAGACCGACATTTGCAGTATCTTTTCCTTTTGGAAATACCCAAAGATATCCCCCTGGTGAAACTTCATCACCAAAATAAAAGTCAAGAACATCGGGATCGACTTCGATCCCGGAAAGTGTCATCTGAGCACAACTTTCCATATCGCGAATGTGGCATGTCGTGTCCATCCCAGCCCACTTACCAACTCGGGATTCAACACCATCGGCAGCAATGACTATTTTTGATCGAATATCAACTTTTTTATCTTTAATAAGAGTCTGCACACCAACAATTTTTCCATCCTCACGAAGCAAATCGTACACATATGCTTTTGTAATCACTTCAACACCTTCGCTAGCTGCTAACTTTGCCAATTCGTAATCAAATACTCTTCGTTCAAGAACATAACCGCCGCCATCAAGTTTTGGCACGACACTGCTTCCGTTCGGAGCGATCAATCGAAACTTTGAAACCGATGATGCAATCCATTTCGGATCGGGTTTGATAAATTGTGCGACACCTTCGTGACTTACTGCTTCACCGCAGCGAACCGGATAACCGACATCACGGTCTTTTTCAAGCATCAGAACTTTTGCACCGCCAATCGCCGCATAACGCGCAGCAGTTGATCCGGCAGGACCGGCACCGACAACAATGATATCATAATCGAATTTTTTCATTAAAATTTTACCGCTTCATTTATCATTTGAGGAATTTGTTTCGGAAGATGATCGACACCGTCACGATGAAATTCAATCACTTCCCAAGGACATGCCCAAACACATTTTCTACAATTAGTGCATCGGTCTTCTATCAAAGCAATTTTTGATTCCATCAATTCGATTGCATCTTCAGGACAAACACCGACACAACAACCGCAATAGTCGCATTTCCCTGGAACAATATGAATCATTAAATGCGGCTGGGGCATTATTGTATCCCTAATAGTTCTACTTCAAAGATCAACGTAGCATTTGGCGGAATAATTCCTCCGGCACCGCGTGTTCCATATCCTAATTCAGAGGGAATTGTAAATTTACTTTTTCCCCCAACTTTTAAAGTCGCCACACCATCATCCCAACCTTGAATGACCTGACCAACACCGAATTGATAGGTAAATGGCTGACCACGATCACGTGAACTGTCAAATTTTGTGCTATCCGTTAGCCATCCTGTGTAATGAACAGTTACCATTTGACCTTGTTTGGGTATTGCACCTTTGCCTTCAGTGATAATTTCAATATTTACG
>JANXZD010000013.1 GCA_025355705.1 Bacteroidota bacterium
CGGACTTTACAGCATTGTGTAGTGATTGGGTCCGAGCAAATTATGGACGACACGTTTACATCGGGATCGGTGCCTATCGTTCGAATATTCAAAACGAAATCAGGGACCAGATCGAAATAACTCGAAATACATTGGCTAATGGTCAGGCATTTTTCCGATACGAACATACAGCATTGTTAATCGATAAGATTGGAAATGCATATCAATACCCTGCTCTGGTCCCACGCATGGCATGGAAGGATTCCATTCCGCCGAATGTTCCAAAGAATATATCTGTTGACGTGAACGATAGATCCGTTGTATTGATCAAATGGAGTGAACCGGAAATATCTGCGGATAAGGAAAAACCATTTCACTATGTTGTGTACCGTTCATCGCAAAAGAATATTGATACCCGTAAACCGGAGAACATGTTAACAATTCTTACTTCGGCGCAATTTTCATTTCGAGATGAAACATCAAATGGAAGAAAATATTTCTATGCCGTCACAGCAGTTGATCGTGCTGGGAATGAAAGCGGTACAACAGAACGTCCAACAGCGGAGGTTCAAACACTTTTTTCTCGATATGCAAAACCGAACATTTCTATAGCGTTGGTTCAAAATTTTCCTAACCCGGTCGTATCTACAACATATATTGCGTTTGAACTTCCGCGTCGCAGTGTTGTTTCAATTACATTGAAGCATACCATCACGCTGCAGGAAACAACCATTGTGCAAGGGATGAGAGAACCGGGAATTCACATTGTTGCATTTGATGCAAAGAAATTCTCTCCAGGACTGATTGAATACCGCTTGCAAGCAGGGGAAACGGTAGTCACTAAAGTGATGGAAAAGAAATAGTGGTTCCGCTCACTCAATGTTGTGCAATAATCTGGTTATCCAAGATCGATCTGTAAAATTCTGCTACGATTTCATTTTCCTCTGTTTCTAAAGCATTTTGGATCGCTGTTCTTCCTTCCTTGCCGCCAATAGTCAACAATGCAAGCGCTCCAGACATTTTTACATTCTCTACATTTTCCTTTGCGAGAAGTGATTTCAACTCCTCGATAGCTCCTTTTAGATTGTATTTCCGGATATATATTGCAGCTCCTACTTTAACACCATTATTACTGGACTTTAGGCATTCTTTGTAGTTCAACTCAGCTTTCGACCAGTTTACAGTTGTAATGTTATTACTGTCAGGTGTTGCGGCAAAAACAAATGGCAGACCGAGCAATACAGCAAGCATAACGCGCATGATTTTCATAACTCCTCCTCATTGAATAATGAATGATTGGTATTTTCTCGGTGGGTGCATATTCAAACGAAACAACTGCAACAAAGTTTCTATCGAAATGTTAAATTGTGTTAAAGGGAAGAATGATTGTGATTAAACAGCAGTATTCTGTGATGAGAGGAAAACAACGAATAGTCGAAAAGAATAATTTAAACGATATCACGAAGAGTGATTTCTTTCCATTCTCCCGGTTGTAAGTCTTGAATTTCAAGATTACCGATCTTTATCCGAAGTAACCGAAGCGTTGGATGTCCGATAGCTGCCGTCATTTTACGCACTTGTCGATTACGTCCTTCACGCAATATGATTTTAATCCAAACTGTAAGTATATTTTTACGAAATCGAATTGGAGTTGAACGAGGTGGAAGAATTGGTTCCTCGGAGAGTAATTCAATGTCAGCGGGTTTTGTTTTTTTACCTTCAACCGTAACACCAGTGCGAAGCTGCAGCAATGCTTTTTCTGTTGGAATGTTCTCGACTTGTGCAAGATAGGTCTTTGGATGTTCAAATTTTGGATCGGTGAGTTTGGTCTTTATCTCATTGTCATTTGTTAGAAGAAGCAATCCCTCGCTGTCATAATCCAATCTCCCGACAGGATAGATATCTTTGGGAAGGGAAAGAAAATCTTTGAGTGTTTGTTTTCCCGGTTCAGGAGAGAATTGGGAAAGGACTGCGTATGGTTTGTAAAAAAGAATGTAACGTTTTGAGATTTGAGTCTGGAATTTTGTGTTTTGGGATTTGAGATTCATCATTATTAAAAGGAAGGTTTAGGATTCACAATTTAAGATTTTGGCTTCACACAAAAATATTCTACTCGAATCGCTAAACACAAACCTCGAATCAGTTTTCTAAAATCCCATCGCTGTGTTCATAAAATCCACCAAGGGAGCCAACTCTTTGCACAGTTGAGCAATTTGCTTTGTGAAATCTTTTTTATAACACACATCTTCTTTCATATCAATACCGGTAAAGAATTGTTTCATCTTCAGCCATTCGATCATCGGATGGCTCGGTTCATATCCTTTCGGAGGCCGTGAAAGTTTCATTCCGCTGATCGTTCCGAATTTTTTTTTGAATGAGGGTTTATTGATGATCGCCAAGAATGTCTTTGGATTTTCGGCGATCGCTTTTCTGATCTTTTTTAACTGATCGTTGTCCGGCATATAGATTCCGCCACCGAGAAAAACTTCTCCCGGAGCGATATGAAGATAATATCCAGAGCCTTCAAATCCTTTCGGTTTTCCTTTAGGAACAAAATGTGCCGCCATGTGAGTCTTGTACGGAGTTTTATCTTTACTAAAACGTGTATCGCGGTAGATTCTGAACATCGATCGTTTCGGATGGACATCGAACTCCGGCGCAAAATCGGAGAAATGCGGCTGCATCGAAGCGATAAAACTTTGCATCGGAAATTTTACGAACTGTTCAAAATCATCCTTGTGTGCTTTGAACCATTCCCGATTATTGTTTTTTTTCAGCTTCTTCAAAAAACCTACGCTCTCTTTTGGAAAACCTTCAAAAGGAGGAAAATGCAGTTCGTCGAATTCTTTTAACATCGTCTCTCCGATAGTGATCGCAAAATTTATCGTGAAAAATTTTTCGAAAGCGGCAATGATACGGTAACAGTTGTTCCTTTATTCAACGCACTCTCAATGGAGACCGTTCCATTATGCATATGTACGCATTGTTGAACAATGGTCAAGCCCAATCCTGTACCGTAGATGTTGCTTACGTTCGATGCACGGAAGAACGATGAGAACAAATGCTTCTGATCAGCAGCAGGGATCCCGATTCCGTGATCGGTGATTGTCATTATACACGACGTTGGATTCTGTTCAATGTGAACTTTCACTTCGGTATTATCACGCGAGTATTTGAATGCATTGGAGAGTAATTGTTGAACGATCGTTTTAATAAGTTTTTCATCCAACGGAACAGAAGAAATGTCTCCCTGCTCTGAAAGAATAAAATGATGCTGCGATTCAAGGTCTGCAATTAATTCCCTCGCGGCTGATTGGAACAATGACTCAAGATTCGTATTTGCAATAGTCAGAGAATATGGTTCTGTCGTTGCGCGAGTGGTAAATGTTACATCGCGAACAAGTTCGATCAGTTGTCGAATGGATTCGTTGATACGCAGGAACGAATGATACCGCCGTTCGTCGCTCCATTTATCGATGAATCGCTCCAATAATTCAGTGTTTGTGGCGATCGTTACCAATGATGTTCGCAGCTGGTTGCTGACCATTCCGATAAAACGTGATTTTAGATCAAGCAGTTCTTGTTCTCGTTCTTTTGCAGCGATAAAATGTTTTTTGCCGTCGTGTTCGATGGTGTGATCCATCAAGAATCCCACGAATTTATGTTCGTTGCTGTTGGTCTGTATCTCCACAATGTTCATGGAAGCGGAGATCGTATCATTTGTTGCTGCAATAATATTGGTCTCGCCATGAAATTGTTCTGAACGGTTCACTGAATTCTTCCATTGATCTTCAAAGAAACCACGCTCATCATCGGGGAAAAATCGGGAGAAATGTTTGTCTCGCAGTTCGTCCATTCCATAACCGACCAATTGTTCCAATGAGGCATTGCAAAACTCACAGATACCATTGGTGTTCACCACAAATGCGGGAATGGGAATGAATCGAATAATGTTGTGAATACTTTGTTCAGCGAGCGCAAGATCGTTTGAACATTCGGCAAGTTCGGATTGCAATATCCCGATAGCTGTTGATTGTTCTTTTAGCTTTTGTTCCTGCTCATTGATCAATGCATAGAGTTTTTGTTTGCTTTCCTGAAGTGCATGCTCCGTCGCCCGAAGGATGTCGGTCTGTTCCTGAAGTAGCGTCGCAGTTCTTTCCAGATCGATCGTTGCGGCCGTCAACTGCAGTGATGTTTCAGAAATTTTTGTTTGGTATTCTTCTTCACGCTGTCGGAATTCTTCGGCATATTGCTCACGGGTGGTTTGTAATGATTCATTGCTGGTTTTGGTGACGGAAAGTTCTTCTTGAAGCTGCTGTACGCGCTGCTCAAGTTCTTGAATTGTGGTACTGAACAGCGTTTCCTGATTGTTCATGCGTTCTTCAATTAACGTTCGGTTCTCAAATTCACTATGAAATTCTTTTTCCTTAGCTGCAAGTTCATTCAAGAGAAACGACCGCTGTATTTCCTCTTGTACTATTTGATTGTCAAGTTTTTTTCGTTGTTCGGATTCTTGCTGTAGTCTCAATGACAATGATCGAATATCCTCATCTTTGCTGGATACAACATTGTCCAAGGAGCCCGCTCTTGTTGCTTCCTGCTGTATTTTTTCAGAAAGGATCTCTACGGCGCGCACTTTTACCGCCAGTTCCTCTGCGAGCTTTATACGAAGCGACGTTTCTCTGGATAGTTCTTCACTAAGCGATTGAATTGAATGTTCTTTTAATGTGACATCGTTATGCAGCAACGATGAACGGGATTCTTCTTGCTGCATTTGTTGTGTAAGCAATTTTTCCCTCTGTTCCTTTTCAGATAATTTTTGTTCAAGTGTCGTACGATCGGTGGTTTCTTTGTGAAGCTGTGCGGACAATGATTGGATCTGTTTGTCCTTTGACAATACTTCGCTGCTCAATGATATCGACCTGGACTCTTCGTGTGTTCGAACTTCGGCAAGCTGGTGTTCTTTCTCCTTCAACACGGACTCTAATTTTTGTTTTTCGGCGGCAAGCTGCAGTTCATTGTTCTTTGCGGAATATGCTTTTTCTTGTTCCTCTTCCAACAAACGCGTGTAGCGTTTTTTAATGACATAGTATGAGATGCCTGCCGCACCGGAAACGATAAAGAATGAATAAATGATGGTTTCCATTGTTGAGATCAATTTCCTGATGATGTGTGGTCGTGAACGATCCGCCACACACCATTCTTGTGTTTGAATAATAACGTGAAGAGTCCCCACGGTTCATCAGTTGAACGTTTCAAACTCCACTTTCCGAATGCAACAGCTGCATCGGGTGAAATGAGATCGATCGAAATTTGATCGAACGTGAGATATCCCATCTTCTCTTTTGTCGGATAATTTTTTTTATACCGTTCCAGCATATTCTTCCAGCCGTAGGTGACCGAACCGCCGGATGCAAATCGGAGTGAATCGAATTGCGCATACCCTAGCATGAACGAATCTATATTTCCGCTATTCCATCCGGCGACTTGTTTATCCATAACAAATCGTATTTGTTGTTTGCTCTGCTCGCTGTTTTGTGCATTCAGAGCGTTGACAACAACAAACATGATGACGACAAGAATAGTTTTCATAGAAAAATGTACGCCAAGATAAGAAAAACTTTGAAAAATAAGTGAAAAAATCTTACGATACTTCAATAAATCTTGAGCGTATTTCCGGCGGCGGAAGAAGGCAGGAATCATACGTTCCAAACAAATGATAACGATATTTGGCAAAAATATCGTACAGCCAATCCCGAGCTGTAGAAGGAATGATATAACCGATCAAAAAAAAGATCCGCCATCCGCCAAGATACCGTGCAATAACCAATGCGCCGGTTGAACGAGTGAATATTTTCTCGGTTGGCGAATTGAACGATTCGATAAGCACTAACGAATCGATTTCTTTGAGAATGGGATAGCGTTCACACACAGACTTAGCAAATGGACTTTGAATTGGTGCAAATCGTATTATTTGTTTTCTATTGTGTTTAATGATCAATTGAATGGTTGAATTACAAAAGCCACACACTCCATCATACAATAGTATCAGATCCCTTTCACTTTCCATTCAAATAAATATCTGTAATGGCATGTGCCTGCACGATAGGATCACCGTGATTGCGATTCGTTAAAACAACGACCATCAATTTCTGTTCTGGAAAAACAAGAATGTGATTTCGAAATCCGCGTGTGCTTCCGCCGTGGTGCGGATGGCGGATATTGTGGTATGTTTCGAGATGCCATCCCATGCCGTAATTGATCGGTGTTCCGTCGTTGAGTATTGCATTGCTCCAGGCTAATTGTTGTGTCTGTAGTGAGATAAGTTTGTAATTCCACAATGCAGAAATCCACGCCGCCATTTCTTCCACATTAGAATAGATTCCGCCGTCGCCAAGAACAGCACTTGTATTGCTTTGATCTGTTTGAATCCATGTTCCATTGGTTAACGAATGACCGTACGCGCGATTCGGTACGATAGAAATCCCTTTTTCGAATGCGACAGAAGCCGGCATACCAACCTTATTGAAAATATTTTCTTTGACAAAATCTGCAAACCGTTGACCGGAAACTTTTTCGACAATGAGTGCGAGAAATGCATATCCGGTATTGCTGTATTGATATTTTGTACCGGGCGGAAAGTAGAGTGTGTCAGTTTTTTTCAATAATTCAAGACAATCTTTATCCAGCACCTGATAGGTTTGGGAATCCGGAACAAATTCTTCGTAATCAACAAGCCCTGATGTATGATTGAGCAAATTTTTTACGGTAATATCTTTTCCATAAAGAGGAAAATCGGGAAAGAATTTAAAGATCTTGTCATCAAAAGAAAGTTTCCCTTGTTCTTGGAGTAACAGAATGCACATTGCAGTGAATTCTTTCGTTACCGAAGCCAGTCGAAAATTAGTATTTGTGGTGACAGCCCGCTGTTCATCAAGATTTGCAGAGCCGTATGCTTTTTTAAAAATAACCGTATCATTCTTCATCACCAGCACACTTGCGCCCGGCACATCCGGTGAATTGTATTCCGACATTATGTTATCAATGGACTGTTCCGGAGAAAGCATTGATGTGCCCGCACAGGAAGAAAGAATAATCGAAAAAGTAATAAGCAGTGAAAGAAAAACTACGCTAAAAGATTTTTTCATTTTTCATTGTCCATTGTTAATTTTCAATTGATCATTTAGTTTGCCATGGCGCGGAGAACAAAGCGGGGAATAATTATTCTAAATGTTTCATTGTTCGAGCGTTTCATAAGATATGTTCCCTCCATGAATCCTTCCAGTGATTCAAGAATACAGAAACTGTTGTATTCATGGAATTTTCCGGGCTGGATCACCGGCTGCTTACCGATCACTCCTTCGCCTTCTACTTCTTCCACTTTTCCCGTGTCGTGGGTAATGTACCAATGCCGGCGAAGTAATTGAACCGTATCGCTGCCGAGATTTTCAATTTTGATGAAGTATGCAAAAACGAATTTTCGGGAAAGAACGTTCGATTCCGACTCAATATAGAGCGGTCGGACGGAGACTCTGATCTGTTCGGTTGTTTCGCTGAATGGTGTCATTCTGAAAATGTAAGGAGAAAACGTTGAGTCTGCAACAAACAAACAAATTGATAAAGATTGGTTTATTACATACTGGGTATGAACAATTACTTAATTAACATCATTTTTTTCGTTTCCGTAAAATTCCCTGATGTTAATTTATAGAAATAAACTCCACTAGGAAATTGCAGTGCGTTCCATTGAAAGGAATATGTTCCGGCATCCATTGTTTGCTGAACCACTTCCTCAATCAATACTCCGGTGACCGTGAATAATTTCAATGAAACCGCATCTTTTCTAGGAATGGAAAATTGTATGGTCGTAGAAGGATTGAACGGGTTCGGAAAATTTTGTTCAAGGATATACGCCGTTGGAATTGAATTGAGTTTATCTATCTTTACTGATGATACACCCCCGTTTGTTGTTTTGAATATTTTTCCGTTGAAACCAACTGCATAGCCAACATTTTCGTTAACCATATCAAGCGATTCAAAACCATTCACGTCACTTGTTTGTTTGTTCCATACTTCACCTGCGTTAGTAGTGTTGATGATCAGATCAAACATCTCTGCACACCAAATATTTTTTGAGGAGAGCGCCTTACCTTCTCGCAAACTTCCGCCTCCTTGTTTTGATTTTATC
>JANXZD010000019.1 GCA_025355705.1 Bacteroidota bacterium
GGAATATTTCTGCAATGACGGTCATACATCGATGCACCATTTGTCCGTAATTGTTCAAGACGTTCTGCAGTACAAAAACAATGGTAAGCTTTTCCAGCATTCAATAGTTGTTTGGCATGCTCATGATAAATTTTTAATCGCTGAGATTGGATGTACGGTCCATGATTTCCATCTTTTCCCGGACCTTCATCAAAATCTAATCCTGCCCATCGAAGAGCCTCGATTAATTTTTCAGTTGCACCTTCCACTTTACGCGATTGATCGGTATCTTCTATACGAAGAATGAATGTTCCATTATTTTGTTTTGCAAAAAGATATGCATATAACGCTGTGCGAAGACCGCCGACATGGAGATAACCAGTTGGAGAAGGAGCAAAACGAGTTCGGACAGACATGGTAAGGAAAACCTTTCAAAAGCGATGCTACGCTGAGTCACGAAGATTTATTTTTTATTCATAAAAATACCAAACTTTTACTATACTTCCAAAGAAGACAACACAATGATTCTATCGATCGACCATATTGAAACGCTGGAAAGTTCGGAGATTGAACCTTATAAATCGTTACGCCGACCAATCGAACATTTAGCACAAGGGGTTTTTGTTGCTGAAGGAGAAAAAGTTGTAACACGATTATTAGAGAGCACACTAACGATTCACTCGATATTGCTTTCCCAAGATTGGTTCGATATTTATCAGACATTGATCAAGCAAAATGGAAACTCAATCAGAGTGTTTATCGGGGAAAAAAAACTTCTTGAATCGATCGTTGGTCACTCGTTGCACCAATCGATGATGGCATTAGCAAAAGTCCCCGTACCATTGACTGTTGAAGAATTGTTATTGAAATGTAAAACTCACGCTCAAAAGCTATTTGTATTGGTCGACGGAATTGCCAATGCCGAAAATATGGGGGTAATCGTAAGAAATTGTGTCTGTTTTGGAGTTGATGCGTTGATCGTCATGCCCACTTCGTGTGACCCGTATTTGCGCCGTTCCGTACGAAACTCAATGGGAAATATTTTTCAACTGCCGATAGTGTACCTCTCTAATTTGAAAGATGACCGCCACATTGAAGGTGACGGTCATCTGAGTGAATTAGAAAAATTAAAACTCCATGGAATAAAATTATATGCTGCCCACCCAAATCCGAAAAGTATTAACATCGGCGAAATAACATTCTCTTCGCAAAGTTGCATAATCCTTGGAGCAGAAGGGCATGGAATTTCGCAAGAAATATTGGACCTATGTGATGAGTTTGTCACGATTCCTATGAAAGAAGGTGTCAACTCTCTGAATGTTGCAAGCGCAAGCGCGGTGATGTTGTGGGAATTTCAAAAAAACATGATACCATGACCATAAGTCATGGCATCATGTTAGAATAACGTTAAGCAATCTTCTTCACTCCAATTCCCGCTCCATCACTCAATATAAGCTTTCCGTCTTTTACGGTTGTTCCTGTAAACGGATCGTTCTTAATTAAAAGCATTCCATCAAGATCAGCCCAATCGACCATCGGTGAAAGATGCGATGCACCTGAAATTGCACACGAAGTTTCAGTCATACATCCGAGCATAATTTTCATATTCAGTGAACGAGCCACTGTTATCATTTTATGTGCCTCTCGCATTCCGGTACATTTCATCAACTTAATAACGATTCCGTTATACGCACCTTTGATCGATTGAATGTCAGTTAAGCGTTGACAGCTTTCATCTGCAAGAATCGGCAGCGGACTTCGTTCTGTAAGCCACGCATGGTCATCATATTTTTCTTTTGCCATTGGCTGTTCAACATACACAACTCCTTTTTCTTTCAGCCAATGGATCATATCCAGCGCATAGAATTTATCTTTCCACCCTTGGTTCGGATCAACAGTTAAAGGAACGTCAGTGATCGCACGAACTGATTCGATCATTTCCTTGTCATTATCTTTTCCCAGTTTTACTTTCAAAATTTTAAACCCAACTGCTTCTTTAGTTTTTTCTTTTACAACCGCACCGGTATCAATTCCAATCGTGAATGTTGTATTTGGAGCCTTCTTTTTGTCATATCCCCAAATATTAAACCATGGTTGACCAATTAATTTTCCAACAAGATCGTGCAAAGCAATATCGATCGCTGCTTTCGCAGCCGTATTGTGAAACGCCATTAAATCAATATCATTCAAAATTGTTTCCAAATCGAAGGGATTGTCATATTTGGAAAGATCGACCCTTTTTAGGAATGCCATTACACTTTCTTGCGATTCACCCAAATATGGTGGCATTGATGCTTCACCAAAACCAACAGTTCCATCATATTCAATTTCAACCAAAACAACAGGCGTCGTTGAACGGCTAAATTCAGCTACGGTAAAAACGTGCTTTAAATCCAGAGTATAAGGTCGGAAAGTCATTTTCAGCTTTTTGTTGGTTTGAGTATTGATGTTAATAAGGGGAATTGCCGATAAAATGGAAGATGAAGCCATTGCGAATGCTGATTTTTTGAAGAATGAACGTCTGGAAGAATTCATATTTAACTCCTGAATTAGAGGAATGTGGTTTCGTAGAATGTAGAAAAAAAAAATGAAATTAAATACAGGTAACAATATCTTAACATTCATACCCTTTCTTTTTTAATGTTTCTTC
>JANXZD010000026.1 GCA_025355705.1 Bacteroidota bacterium
ACACGAATAACAAGTGTTGTGAGGATGATAATGGTGGCGAGATACAATGTATTGTCGGCAAGCCCGAGAAAGGCAAGGAAATTGTCATTTTGCGATGTTAGCCCGTATCGTAACTCTTTCATTCCAAGATAGATACCAACAATGGATGACAACGCAATGATCCGGGAAAGGATGATCTCCAGGATCTTATCATCGATCTCTGTCTCTGTCTTTGCAATGATCTTTTTACCGACAGAATTCAACAACCACTTAAGGATTTTTCCGGTCGTGATCACACCAAGCGTAGTAATAAACCCAAGAATTGTATGATACAACAGAATCCTTCCGCCTAAAATTGTGAGGAGGGTATGTAATAATGATTCGATCATAAAAATAAAAATCACCATCCAACAAATGTTCGGACAAACATCCATTTCAATTGACCGAATGATTTTATAGGTGATGATGCTTTGTGTTGTTCAACAATTATCCCAGCAAACCTCTGCTTCCGGGTTTTGATATCGGAATGACGGAAAGAGATGCAGGAATTTCTTCTGCTTTAAATGTCTGTACATCCATTTCCATAACAGAATAGAATTTTGCATCGAATTTTGCTTTTCCATTGCTTCGATCAACGATGCAACCAATCCCAACAAGTTTTGCATCAGAATCAGTAACCAGTTTGCACACTTCATCAACAGAACCGCCGGTCGTTACCACGTCTTCAACGACTACAACGCGTTCCCCTTTTTTGATATCGAATCCGCGGCGAAGTTTCATCACACCATTCTCCCGTTCTGCAAAGATCGTTCGCACACCAAGGACACGGCCAACTTCAGTCCCGACAACAATCCCGCCGACAGCCGGAGAGACAACAACTTCCACTTCACTGTATTCATAATGTTTGGCTATGTCACCCGCCAGCAAATGCAGATATTTAGGATATTGCAGGACCTTTGCGCATTGAAAATAATGCGGGCTATGGAGTCCTGATGTAAGAACGAAATGTCCTTCAAGAAGTGCATCCGTTTCTTTGAATATCTGTAATATCTGATCTTTGGGTAATTTCATTGTCATTCCAATTCGAGTGAATACGGTTTCGTTGTTTTAATTGTTAGATGCTCTTTACCATTCGTCTTCAAGATCTTCCAATTCCTCGCGCATTTCTTTTTCTTCTTTTTCGTCATTCTCACTGTGAGCAAGATCAATACCTTTACGATAGACTAGTTTTGCCTCCTGCGTACGGTTCAATTTTCCAAACGCCTGGCCCAGTTGGTGATAGGCTGGAATATATTTCTCGTCCCGTTGGATCAGTTCTTCCAAAAGCTCAATTGTCGTTAGCGGTTCATTGAGACTGCTGTATTCTAATGCAAGAGCATACCGTGAAAAAGAATCAGCCGGATCGTTAGCGATTATTTCTTTCAGTTTTTCGATTCGTTGTTCGCTTGCCATAACAAAACCTATACTTGTTATTATATGAGTGAATTGATCTGGACAGCAAGGGAAAAATCTTTTTCCGTTAAGCCGCCTTCGTTGTGCGTTGAAAGCACAAGCGTCACTTTATTCCACCGAATATCAATATCAGGATGATGATCCGCCTTCTCAGCAAACAATGCAACTGATTGCACAAAACCCATGGCTCGAACAAAATCTTTCATGATGAATGTACGGTAGATCTCATTTCCATTCCGTTTCCATCCTTTGGCAGATTTTATCTTTGGAGCGATTTGTTTTTCAGTTAAAAGAGCCAAAAAATCTTCCGCATCAACATTGGTTTCAAATTAAGTTTACTAATATAAATAAGTTTTCCCGAGGAAACCAGATATTGCATGAGCAAAATACTCAAAAACCATTAATGATTTTTGGTTTTTTCGAAATTCAAAGGAAATTTCCCGAATGGGTTTTAGATATAATTACATCATCGTTATTGTCACTGCAAGGTATGCGGCACCATGACGATCTTCTCTCCATGAAATAATGTAATGGTGTACCATTGAAGACCATTTCGTTAAATGGAGTTTTTGATAAAAATAATTTAAAATATGGCTATTTTGGCAAGAATGAATTACTGCCGAAGTATACAACGGTATATCGTTGTCGGCGTAAGAACAACCAGAGTGGAATTCTGTATCAACGCATCAGAAAACGTTTCGTTGATTAATGCACCGATGAATGATTGTGGAATGATCGTGATCTGTTCAAGTGTGAGCATATTGATCAGCAGTATCTTTAATGGTGATACGATGCAAAGGATATTATCCGAAATGCTCATCGTTCTCCATTCGTTTTTTGGAAGTAATGGAATTCGCCTTAGGTAATTCCCAAACCGATCTAATACGACACAAGACTCTTTATCCAATACAACAATCTCATCATTCGATGTCATAGCAATATCCTGAGGATCCACCAGCATGCCTTTTCCGTCTTTGTACGTTCCAAATTCTCGTTCATAGACACCTCGCTGAGATATCTTGATAATTCTATTCCCGTCTTGTTCAACAACAAATAGATCTCCAAGCGATGAAAATGTACATGCACGAGGTTTGAATCGACCATTCAACTGAGGAATAGAAGACTCATCGTAGGTTCGAAGAAAATTGAATTGTTTATCAAATCTCTGAACTCGTTGATTATTTCCATCAACGACAAACAGGTCCAGCAAAAATGATGAGGCAACATCGAGAGGAAGGTCAAATTCTGTATTGCCCCATCCTTTTCCCCCAACTGTGTGAACAATGAAATTTGTTGGTGAAACCTGATGAACACTATTCTTCTTTTGGTCGACGATATACAGCATTCCATCCGGAGCGGATGAGCAGCAGACCGCTGATTCAAATAGTCTTTGCGAAGACTCCACAACAACCGTCGTTGCAGAATCCGAAGCAAAGAAAAAGAATGTGAGAAGTGCAAGAAGCATGGTGAAATATACTAAATTATCATCAAGACATAAACCGTTGAATTGCATTTAAAAACACAAATGCCTCCGAAAAATCGGGGGCATTTGCGAAACATTGAAGAGAAATATCTTCCGTTATTCACGAAAGGATTATTTCATCAACATCATTTTTTTGACCAGTTCATGTGAACCAGCGCGCAATTGATAGAAATAAACACCGCTTGCTACTGATTTACCGAAACTGTCTTTACCGTTCCATGTTACACTATAGTTACCTGCTGTTTGAACTGAATTAACAAGCGAGGAAACTTTCTGACCCAGAATGTTGTATATACCAATTTCAACATTCGATTGTGTCGGAACGCTGTATTGGATCTTTGTATCCGGGTTGAATGGATTCGGATAGTTCTGTTCAAGAGCAAATTCACCGGGAACAATTGTATTTATTTGTTCAACACTAGTGAGCGCTGCTAGAGCATTTTTAATGACATGACCAGCGTTAACGATCCACATGTATTTCACTGCAGCCGTATGTAGATTACCAGCCGTATCTTTTCTGAAGTTTGTTCCCAACCAATCAAAAGTCATTGTATATGCTGTCCATGATCCGTCAGCAGCTTTTTTCTTTACACCGACAACTTTGTTAGCATGACCGTTATCTTTGAAAAGAACGGTTGTGTTAGCATCTGCTGTTGGCGTAATTTCATCCATCCAGTTTGTCCAAGTTGTTGATGTCTCATAGGTTGGTTCGTAATAGAACTTTACGGTATCTTTTTTCATTTTTGTTGCAATAAAACCAAATACTGGATCGATACCTTTTGAAGTATCAACATTGATTTCCCAAGGATATTTAATTCCACCAGGGTAATCCTGATTGATAAGTGCCTTCATTCCAAAATATTTTGCATGAGGATCGGTATCGGTAAAGATTGTATCATTATAATTACTGATAAATCCATGATCTTGATCAGCAAATATCCAAGCACGTCTATTTGATGGTGTTGCACCTGCAAGATAATCACCAGCCAATTTAGAAAGATCAGCATATCCACCATCACCTGCAACTTCGTTTACTAATCTATAACTGCTAAGTAATAGTGGAATATCTGTAACTCCATAATTCTTAACATCCCATGTGTCATAGGTTACTTTTTCTTTTGTACTATCTTTCAACATATAATACACGCCAATTGCAGCAGCAGTACTACCGCTCGGAAGTGATCGACCATTATACATATACAATGTCGTGTTATTGACTCTGAAAATTGTATAAAGATTTGTTGAAGATTTATCTGAAACATTATTATTGATATCTGTTGCAATAACATAATACTGAACCGTGTCCGTTGGGTTTGCACCTGGAAGTGTTCCGGTAAAGTTTGGTTCGGTTCCTGTCATTGTTGTTTTAACGAAAGCACCGCTATTTACTTTTGCATACAGATCAACAGATTTTACACCCTTTGTTCCACCGGCTGGGTTGTCATCAGTAACGGTAGCTTTTACAGTACGTGTAACTGTTTGTAGTGTTGTAAAGAGCTTTTGAACGGAAACGATTTTTGGTGCTCGATCTTTTGTGTATTCAACAACTGCATACATCTGCCATTCAAAGTCGCCGCGAATATGCCAGCCTCTATTTGCACCGCGTAATGCTTCGTAGAACTTGTATGAATGGAACGGTGTAGCTGTATTTCCATAACCCCAATCTTCCATACGAGCATCAGCACCACCTGGAGGAGAATCGTTTTGAATTGTGAATCCAAACAATTCACCTTGATTGAAGTTCAATGAATCACCCCAGCTCAGCATATCAATACCCTGCCATTTTGCAGAGTCTAAAGAAACCTGCAAACCGGTTGGGAGCCATAATGCTTCTGTGCCAAGTGGATCAAAAGAAACTTTTGCGCTATCTGGATTTCCAACTGCCGGCTGGAATGTTGGATTTGTTGCTTTGCTTTTAAATGGTGTTACTCCTCCATCTCCATCAGCTGCATCAATGTACCAGCCCATTGCAGAATTTGAACCGCCTGCACCTGCTGTAACTGGAAGCGTTGCAACGCGAGGATCTACTTTCCAAGCGCGAACAGTTGCTTTTCCGATATCACCCTTAAGACCATAGTTATGCCAG
>JANXZD010000062.1 GCA_025355705.1 Bacteroidota bacterium
CATTGGATACCGAGCACTCGATCATTATTTAGGAACAAGTTATGATTGGACGGTAGCATACAAAGCTGTTAAAGACCGTGGCGACTCGCTGAACAATATTGAGGAGACAAAAACTGCATCAATTCGTGACTCGCTTTCAAAACCATCACTGCCTCTTGCAAAATACATCGGGAAATATTCTGATGCGTGGTATGGTGATATCACAATCGAATTGAAGGATGGAAAATTATATATGCAAATGATTCCGACACCGTCACTCGGTGGATATTTAGAACATTATCAATACAATACATTCATTGCACGATGGAGTGATCCAGAAATGCGCGCCGATGCATTCGTCACATTCTCATTGAATCCTGATGGAAGTATAGAGAATGCAAAGATGAAAGCAGTCTCACCGGCTACGGATTTTAGTTTTGATTTTCATGATCTGTTGTTGAAACCATCAAAATAGCTTCACTGAAATAACAATGCCTTGATTCCAAACAGAGTTTGAGAACAAGGCATTGTATTATGCTAAGGTTATGCTTCTAAAAACATCTGCCCAAGGATACCATCCCAATCTGCTTTTGGATAATGTCTGTGAAAGTCAGAAACAAGTTCACCGCCGTCCGCAAGGGTTGCTCCAACACCACTTGTTGCAAATGAGATTTGTAATCGATCCATTTCCCGTGTGATCCAGTTCGGCACTTCATCACCTTTTAACAGATGTGTCATTACATTTTCTGGATTATCTGCTTTCACTTTTAGGTACCATCCTTTTTCAGAGTCACCATGTTCGATCACCTCACCGTCAATAGGAGAAAGAATTCGAATGTTCGCATCAGATCTCTTTACCAGCATTCCTTTTCCATTGACTGATAATCGTGAGCCAACCGGAGGAAGTTCAACGGAATACGGTTTACCGATGATCCTGGTTCCGAAATCGTCGATTCCAACCTTATATGTTCCGTCGTTCTCTTGCTGAACCCACATATGACCACGGTGATATAATCTATGAGGTGGCATCGTGAATCCATGTACCTCAAATTGAAGCATGGGAGTTTTAGTCTGTTTTGCCACTAACAAAGGATGAACCAAGCACGATCTGCAATCGAACCCTTGATCGCACATACGATGTTGAACATTGCCGCTCAATTCATGTCTGCAAATCCTAGCTGTTGGAGAAAGATCTTCAAAATCGGAATGCCATTGAATCGACTCCATAGTATGTAATTGTTCCGCTCGTTGTGTCCTACGCACCGCTAAAATAACGGTCGCCACAACTGCAGCGAAAATTAAAAAAAATATTGTCAAGAAAGTAATGTGGAATGCCGTCCAGTGAAATTCATATACCCAGGGAAACATAATTAACTCCGATTAAACTATCGTTATAATTTTGACGATGCAAATTTGTTGATCAAATTCAAAATGAATTTTGGCTGCCACGAAGATTTTTGTTTACTGCTCTCGACAAATTCTTGTGATGAAAGTTCACCATTCAACAGAGACAATTCTCGTTCTTGCGGGAAGAGCGTTGCATACCGGAACGTAAATGAATAGAGGAGCATTCCATATGCTATAACAAACAAGAACGTGGCAACTTCTTCCCAACTTGGTGAATATGTTAGAAAATCGTCGAATGGTAAAGTTGGAAGTGCGAGTGTTTGAATTGTCATCACAAATCGATTGAGCATGATACCGCTGCAGACCAAGAATCCTGCTCCAAATAAGAGTTTTCTATTCTCACGTAGACGACTGCTAAGCAAAATCAAAGCAGGAATTAATCCGAGGATAACAATTTCAGTAAACAGTATCCAAGAGCCAAATGATTGTGTTGCATAGAATTCGAATGCTGGGAAACCATTTCCAGGTGAGGTGCTGTTTATCCATATCAGTGTATCAATTGATTTCAACAGAACATATCCGATCAACATCGTTCCAGAGACTTTGCCGAGAAATTTATATACTTCCGGTTTGACTAATTTTTTTTGTGTAATTTTTTCGACAAGCAATGTCGTCAGCATAATAAAACTCGGTCCGGCAGCTGCCGCTGAAATAACGAACAAGAAAAACGTTGATGGCCAGATGCCAAGTTCTTCCCGAAACGCGAATGGTCGACCACGAAGAACACCAAACAATCCGCCGAGGGAGCCTTGATGGAAGAATGAAAGGAATGTTCCGATTCCTGCCAACACTGGCATCAGTTTATGCAGTTCAAATTCAAATACGAGGAATTTCGGAATCTGCCGCAATTGTCTGTTCTTCAAAACGATCGGTACATATTCGATCAATAATACGATAAGATAGCATGTGAGACAGAAGGTAACTTCTGTCAACATCGAATGAGTGTTTGGATGCCAGAACGTGAACCACGCACGCATTGGCTGTCCAACATCGACTGCTAAGACAAGTATTGCACCGCTATAACAGATCAAACCGATCACCACTGCGCTGTTGATCACTGCTTTTAATTCTTTTCTGTGGAGAATATAGAGAAGAAAACCTGTAAAAAATGCTCCAGCACCAAGTGCAATGACGGTGAGATCAAGAAATATCCAAATGCCGAACGCGAAACGGTTGTCCATATTTGTGTGGAACAAACCTTCTGCTAAACAAAGATATATTGCATAAATGCCAAGTGACAATAATGCGATCCATGGGATTATCCACAGTAAAAAATTCCAAAATGAAGTTCGTTGTAAACCTCGTGGGATTAGTATCTTATCCATTGAATCCCTCCTGATGAGAACGAGTTAACGATTTTTCTGCCATTGTACGAACCCATTTCTTTTCTGAATGATAATATACTTTCGGTTCTGTACCGAGACGCGATAAGAAACGAAATGTATTTTCACTTTTTGATAATTGTGAAACGTTTGTTGTTAGGTCGTTTAGATCCCCGAATGTGATTGCTTTATTCGGACATGATTCCACGCAGGCGGGGACATAGTCTGCCGGATTGATCTCACGACTTCCTTGGGCAGCAGCTTTTTGTTTTGCCGTATGTAATCGTCCATGACAGAAATTGCATTTTTCAACGACACCACGCATGCGAGGTGCAACATCGGGATTCAATTGTTGTTTCATTCCTTCTGTCCATTCCGGATCCCACCAATTGAAGTAGCGGGCGTGATACGGGCAGGCAGTCATGCAATATCGACAACCCAAACATCGCTGCGGTACTTGTCCGACAATTCCTGTGGATGGGTCGACATCAACTGCGTTTTGCGGGCAAACTGTCATGCATGGGGTTTCTTTCTCGCATTGCTGACAGAACATTGGTATAAAGACTGATTCGATTTTTGGAAATTGCTCATTGTTTGATACCGTTGATATATTGAGCCATGTGATGCCGTTGCGTTTATTCATTTTTTCTAATGCTGGTGGCACGTTGTTCTCAATAGCACATGCTACAGTGCATCCACCGCATCCGTTGCATTTGTCGAGATCGATCACCATTCCATACTTTTGTTTTTTTCCAATACTTGTTTCCATCAGTTACGCCTTCAGTAGATTTGCTGTGGTTATTCTCCACGTTCCGTTGTTAGTGACTTCGCAGAGATTCAAAATATTATTTCCATTCGGATGTCTTGGAGTTTCGATTCCGTTTACGTGCGGAGCGATCGACGCTTCAATGATTCCAGGTCGAACAGTTGATTCAATTTTTACAATTACTTTCATTGATCCGTTCTTTGTTGAAAGTGTAGCATGTCCTTTTTGCGAAAGTCCGAGTTGCCGAGCTGTTGTTGGATTAATTGATACGACTCCATTCACGTTTCGAAGCTCTGTCTCTTGAAATACTTTGCTGAGAATAGGAGAAATCTGTACTGTCGATGTAGCTCCGCGCCAGCCGTAAGCGATCAATGGAAATCCCTCCAATTTAGTCTCTTGGGGAAATGCGGTAGCTAAAGCAAATATAATTTTTCCGGGTGTTGTTTGTTTTGATGGTTCATCGATCCATACTGCTCCTTCAGTTAGTTTCGTCCATAGTTCATTTGCGGAAGGAATATCTTTGATATTTATTGAACTTTGATCTGCATAGACGTAGATCGTCCCACGCTTCTGTGAATGGATCGTTTCGATTTTTTGTTTAAGCAATTCTTCATATCGGGTAATTTTCAACACAATATTCGATCGTGATGCAATTTCCTTGATTACGTCGATTGGATCGTTTGTATAATTCTGTTTTTTAAGGAGAGGAGTTGATAGTGCAAATGATGAGACATTATTTCCGTTTGGAGTTGGAACATCATTCATTGATTCTAGAAAAGCCGGTGATGGAATAAGATAATCCGAATGCGCAGAAATTTCGTTCAGTAGAGGAGAAAGGCTTACGACAAAATTATTATCAGGAATCAATTTTTTCTCGATCAATGACCAGGGAAGAGCGTAACCCGAATCTGCACCATCAACAATTAACACGCTAATCGAATGATCAGGAATGTTTGACCACTGAATTGGATCATAGCCTATTTTATTTCCCGGGATTTCTTTACGTGAAACGATGCCGCCAGTTTCTCCGACATTGCCTATTAAAAGATTTAGTGATGCAATTGCTTTTTCAGTTTCTTGGTCAAATGGTCCACCGCCTGGATCAGCTCCGCTCAGGACAATCGCAGCTTCAGATTTTACAAGTCCTTGTGCGATTAAATGGATCGTTTTCGGGTCGATGCCTGTGATTGAAAAAGTTCTTTCCGGATTGAACTCTTTACAAATATTTTTGAATTGAGTAAAATCAACAATTGAATTTTGAATCTTATGAGAAATGAGTTCCTCATTAATTAAAACGTGGGCAATATTCAATGCTATTATTTTTTCAGTTCCGGATTGTAATGCAATCCATTCATCTGACTGCATTGCGGTGCGTGAATACCGGCTCTCGATCTGAATAAATTTCACTTTTTTTGAATTTTGTAATGCCGTCATTCTTCCCGGCGTTCCCCAACCATCAAGCAGCGGAGCACCAAATGATACGATCAATTTTGTATTCTCAAAATCAAATCCGAACGATTCTGATGGTCGATTCATCATTTCTTTAAGTGCAACGATCATTCCATCTTCACGCGAAGGAGATGTTATATACTTTCCGTTTTCTGTCTTACTCAAGAACTCACGATAGACTTCTGATATTATTCTATTTGGTTGCTGATCAAGTATTGCGATTGATCCCTTTGCATCTCTGATGCGCTTTGCAATTTCATCCAGAGAGTTTTGAAGGGAAACGGCAACCATTGTGCTGTTGTCGGTTTTTCCAACAAACTTATGAGGATGAACGATGCGCAATGGATGATGGGCCATGTGATGGCTTGCTAACCCTTGAGTACAAATCGTTCCATGAGTGAGTGGATGATTTTGAACTCCCCGTAAATAATACGGCATACCAGAAACACACTCGGCTTTTATCGCACACCCTCCTGTGCACAGAGTGCAATGTGAAAATGCAGTGGTGATTGGTCCATGTGCAAGTTTTGGGATAAGTGACCAATTTTGTGTCCAGATTGCAGAATCATCAAGCAATTTCCATGGGAGCGGGGATAACATAATTCCGAGAATTCCACCACCGGTGAATTTAAGAATATCTCTTCGTGTAATTACTTTTGGCATAAAATTCTTTCAATTCGATTCAGTTTCAGATGAAGTCCATCTCAAATGTGGACTCAATCGGTATCATTATTTGTGGCATGCCACGCATCCATCGCGTTGACCATTGTTGTCGTGACACCGAACGCATTTATCCATTTTCATACCTTCCCATTTAACGGAAGAAATTCCTGAAATATTTTCACCCCAAATATCTCTACTGTAACCGGAAATTCTGTTTGTTTGGTGAGTCTTCAAAAATTCAGAGCTTCCATGCGGACCGTGGCAGTCTTCGCATTTCATTTCACCGAGTTTTATATGTGGTGCGTGAGAGAAAAACGCATTATCTGGTTGACGGGAATACACCAGCCATGGAATCTCTTTGTTCGGTGCAATATATTCTTCAACAAATTGTTTTTCATTTTCCGTCGTTCCAATTGGAGCGGAATGACATTCAGCGCATTTAGCAATCGCAGGAATTCCTTGGAATCGTCCATTCTCATTCGTTGAATGACAATCTTCACACATCATTCCGCCTTTTTCGCCCGTGTGTGTCAAATGACTGAATTGCATCGGTTGTTCATTATTTCGGTACAATGCAAACGGAAAGGCATACCATCCGATGATTAATCCGAACAATATGCCCGCAATCAAAATAATCTTGGATTTCATTATCGTAAGTCCCAAATGGCAAGAGGTGAAAAAAAATCATTATGG
>JANXZD010000087.1 GCA_025355705.1 Bacteroidota bacterium
CAGCTGCAATAATGGCAGAAGCAGTCGAAATATTGAACGTTCCAAGTCCGTCGCCACCAGTTCCACATGTGTCAATAAGGTTTTTATGTTTAGATTCAATTTTCGTTGCCATCTCACGCATAGCCTGAGCACAACCGGAAATCTCAGAAGCTGTTTCACCTTTCATTCTCAAAGCAGTAAGAAATGAGGCAATAAGTGCTTCACTGGCTTTACCTGACATGATTTCCTTTACACACTCATACGCTTCCTGCTTTGTCAGATCTTTTTTATCTACTAATTTATGTATTGCTTGTTGAATCATTTATAGAATTTACTCCAAAACGTGTTGATATTCAATAAAACTAATGGATTCTTTCTTGTTTTAGATCAAAATTATTGCTCGGTTTTGAATAATTCATCACGAAAAACAAAACCCCTCGTCAAGAACAGTACTAAAGGTAAATGACAATTTCCGGATATTTAAGAGGGAAAAGAATAATAAAACAAGATCTAATTAATATATTACTCGTTCAAAAAATAATCCTTTTGCCGGTGCTGCCTGACCTGCATTGGATCGATTTCTAGAATTTATTATTTCATTAAATTCATTTGTGTGCGTAAACCCTCTTCCAATATTGACCATTGTTCCAACTAAAGCCCGAACCATTCCATATAAAAATCTATTTGAACGAACACGATAAACCAATTGATTGTTCTCTTCATACCACACCGATTCGAATATGCGACAACGAAAATGGTCAACTTCAGTATCTGTTTTACAGAAAGATTGAAAATCATGAATACCAACAATGGAACATGCAACCTCATTCATTTTCTTAATATCCAAGTCATACCCAAGTTGCCAACAATACTTCCTATTAATAGCAGACAGGCTGGTTGAAATGAAATATTGGTATTCTCTTTCTTTCGCACTATATCTTGCCGAGAACTGTTCCCCTACTCCTTCCACGGAATGTATAACAACATCTTCAGGAAGTACAGCATTCAGGCCACGGTGAAACTCTTTTTCAGCGATCGAACTTGATGTAAAAAAGCTTGCTGTCTGTCCTCTTGCGTGTACACCACTGTCGGTTCGACCCGCACCGATTATTTGAGTCTGCTCATGAGTTATCGTAAGAATGGCATTCTCGATCTCCTCTTGAACAGTTCTCCCATTTGTCTGACGCTGCCATCCGACAAAATCGGTTCCATCATATTCAATTACTAATTTAATATTTCGTTTCATAGTAAAAAGCCCCGCATTGCGGGGCTTCAGTCAAAATCTATGGACAATACGTAAAGCTAATCCGTCAGGTTTGAGCCCGTCATTAATTATTGATGATTCGAGCCACCAAGACCCGAGATTGTCATTGGATCGTTGATTATACAGTCGTGTTAAACGAGCCGCATTAATTGCACTGATCAATCTATTCACAACAATCGTTGCAATAACAAATTGAGAATTATTTAACACTCTTTCACTCGACACACGAATTGCCCGATATTCTTTTCTATTCAGATCCGAATCCCATCTCCAGTAATATCCGGCATTAATATTATAAACTTTTTCTAAATCTCTATCACGTAATTTTTTGTCGTTATAATCATAGGTATCGTTAAAATTTCCTAAATCGACAAAAAATTGATCTTGTTTATCATTTATTGTAGCACCTGCATGAGTTGCTGCAAAATTTCTTGCATCAGTTTGAAGCCAGCTTCCATATTGCTGAAAAGAAAAATAGGTTAGCCAGAGTCCGCCTTCTGCGATCAAGGAATATTGACCTTGTTCAAAACCATCAACATACAACTCTCCCATCCCAGGAAGTAATAACGAATACAACACAGCAGTAAAACCGGATTTTTTAGTAATTGAATTACCTTCTTGTAATTGCAATGAGACGCTGTTATTTACCGGTGTTGTAAGTTCAGATCGAAGTTTAAAAAGATTTCCTTGAGCAATCATTAAATTGCTGAAGAATATTATAGCGACAATTGCTGTTAATAATTTCATACTACCTCGCTGATGAATATAATGGTTGATTAAAGTAGTATCAAGATTTTCGTTAACTCTCCTACTATAATGTCGCAGAGTTTACAATTGGAAGCAACGGATTAATTATGGTCTGATTTGACTGAATGCTGACTATTTCACAATCACAAACTTCATTTTGAATTTCTTTAATACGAACCATGACAATTGAATTTTCTAACGCTGGATGATATGGAACTCTTACACGGACATAATTATCAGTATAGCCTGATAACATATTATCTTCAATCGAACTTTCAATCAACATCGGACGAACAAGATCTTTTTGCGATCGATAGAATGCCGTTCGTTTCATTTGACCAAGAATTCTCATTTGATCGCTGTGTGAATAACGAACTCGCGGTTCTATTCTTCCATCAAAATTGATCGATGGAGTGTTTGGTCTTTCTGAATATGTGAATACATGAAGATAACTGATTGGAAGCTCATGAACAAAATCAAAATTATTGCGAAATAATTCTTCAGTTTCACCCGGAAATCCCACAATGACATCTACGCCAATTCCTGCATTTGGAGATTTTTCACGGATAGAATGAATCAACGAATGATAATCTTCCGACGTATACCGGCGACGCATTGTGCGAAGAATTTCATCTGTTCCATGTTGTAACGGAATGTGGAAGTGATTACAAATCTTCTCAGATCCTAACCAAAAATCAACTAATTCATCGTTCAATAAATTTGGTTCTATCGAACTGACACGTATTCGTTCGATTCCATCTACATTGTCCAATTCACGAAGTAAATTGAGGAGCGATAAATTTTCATTTTTCCCGAAATCTCCCACATTCACACCCGTGAGAATAATTTCCTTATATCCCATCGAGACCAATTGACGAGCCTGGGAAATACATGCTTCAATAGTTTGACTTCTGCTTCCCCCTCGGGCAAGAGGAATTGTGCAGAATGAACAATTAAAGTCGCAGCCATCCTGCACTTTCAAAAATGCTCTTGTGCGATCATCCACACCGCCGGAAAACGCAGGGCCAAAATCATTTACCGTTTCAATCGGTGAAACAAAAATTTTCGGAGCAGGAAATTTTTGAAATGATTCTGTAAAATTAAACATTTGAAATTTTTCACTTGCACCGAGAACGATATCCACACCATCAATCGATGCGATCACTTCCGGATCAAGCTGTGCGTAACAACCAATAACTGCTACAAATGCATTCGGTGAAGTTCGTAAAGCACGACGCACAATCTGGCGGGCTTCCCTATCTGCACGTTCAGTCACAGAACATGTATTAATGACACAGACATCGGAATGTTCCGTAAACGGAACAATATCAAATCCACGTTCTTTAAACTGGCGTTCAAGTGCCGCAGTTTCAGCGTAGTTCAGTTTACAGCCCAATGTGTGGAATGATGCTTTCATTAATTTTTTGAAAATAGAAATGCCGCTCGCCGGTAAAGCAAGCGGCACTTAGTGTTTCAAAGATTATTTCAATGAAGCTTCTTCATCCGCTGCCTTTTTCTCTTCAGCTGTCATCTCAACTGGGAGCGCATCCTTCAATGTGATCGGAGGAAGCTTATGTTCTGCAACATAATCATCGACAATTGATTGTTCTTTACCGCGGAGATATTCAACCACTGAAAGAACGATCTTTTTGCTTTCACCGTCAAACTCTATGACAGACATTGGAAGTTTGTCACCAATTTGAAATGCTTCAGCCAGATTTTTGATCGGTGTTTGTGATAATTGTGAAAGCGGAACAAAACCATCAACGCCAAGCGGAAGTTCAACGATCACACCTTTTTCAATGATGCGAACCACTTTACCTTCAACTTCTGTATTGACTTTGTATTGACTTCCAAACGTATCCCAAGGATTATCGTTCAATTGTTTATGACCGAGCGAGATACGACGTTGATCAACATCGACACCAAGGATAACAACATCAATTGCGTCACCTTTTTTCACAATTTCGCCGGGATGACGGATCTTCTTTGTCCACGACAGATCAGAAATGTGAATAAGACCATCAATTCCCTGTTCAAGTTCTACGAATACACCGAAGTTCGTCAAATTACGAACTGTACCGCTGTGTTTAGAACCGATTGGATATTTCACCATCAACGAACTCCAAGGATCGGGTTCGAGTTGTTTCATTCCAAGGGAAATTTTCTTTCCAGCTGCATCCAACGAAAGGATAACTGCTTCAATTACTTGACCCATTGAAACGATCTGTGACGGATGTTTCACATGTTGTGTCCAACTCATTTCTGAAATATGAATAAGCCCTTCGATACCTTTTTCAATTTCGATGAACGCACCGTAATCGGTAAGCGAAACAACTTTTCCGCTGACTTTTTTACCGATTGGATAACGTTCGTCGATCTTTTCCCACGGATGTGCCTGCAATTGTTTCATTCCGAGTGAAATACGTTTCTTCTCTCCGTCGAAATCAAGAACAACAACGTTCACTGTTTGATCGAGCTTTACAACTTCGGAAGGATGATTAATACGACCCCACGATAGATCGGTAATGTGAACAAGTCCGTCAACACCGCCGAGATCGATGAACACACCGAAATCAGCAATTGCTTTAACGATACCTTCAAGAATCTGACCTTTTTCAAGACCGGAAAGGATCGTTTTACGTTGACCTGAAAGTTCTTCTTCAACAAGAATCTTATGACTGACAACAATATTTTCCGACGGATGATTTACTTTCACCACGCGGAAATCCATTTCTTTTCCAAGTAATGCGTCAAAATCACGCACTGGACGAACATCAATTTGCGAACCGGGTAGGAACGCATCGATTCCAAGAACATCGACCACAAGGCCACCTTTAATGCGGCGAATAATTTTCCCTTGAACAACTTCACCGCTGGTATACGATCTTGTAACTTTTTCCCATACACGCATGAAGTCTGCACGTTTGCGCGAGAGAACCATTTGACCATCTTTATCTTCGATGCTTTCGAGGAATACTTCGACTTCATCACCGATCTTTAGATCTTTGATGTTCGGAAATTCACCGATCGGAACAGTTCCTTCGGATTTAAAACCGATATCCAACACAACATCATTGTGTCCGATGAAAGCAATCTTTCCCTTTACGATTTCACCTTGAGTAATTTTACCCAACGTTCCTTCGTACATCTCGGTCAACATCTTCATTTCCTCATCGGAATATGGCTTATCGTCGATGAGTACATCTATTTCATTATTTTGTGACATTACATCTCTCCATGTTTTCTTTTCCCAAAAAAAGATATCTTTGGACTGAAAACTAGATCGTGATCTTTGTGAATTGTTAAACGGTCATCAGTATTTAACTCAGCACAACAATTACGATCGAATTACTGTTTAGTTTATAGATTAGTTTATTTTGGATGACCTTACATTTATTTGAATCGCGTATCAATTTCTTTTTTTACTCTTTCCATCAACCATTGCGGTGTAGATGTAGCGCCGCTGATCCCGACAGTTTCAGTATTGCTGAACCATTCACTTTGTAACTCCATTTCATTTTCTATGAAATAGGTTTGGGGATTCTCTGATTTTGCAATTTCATATAACACTTTACCATTCGAACTCATTTTACCTGCTACAAAAATCATTACGTCATTATTTTTAGAAAATTCACGCAATTTTTTATCACGACCGGAGACTTGCCCGCAAATTGTATCCTTAGCATGGAAATCAATTGCCATCTCTTCAAAGGTTCCGACTTCAAACTCTGCTTTGATCTTCTCTTTTATTGCGTCACGTATAGCGTAAAACGTCTCTTTATCCATCGTTGTCTGTGAAAAAAGTACGGTCTTTTTTGAAAAATCAAGTTTATCAACTTCCGCAACAGACTTAATAACAATGGCAGTTCCATTTGTATGCCCTACCAAACCAATGACTTCAGCGTGGTCTTTTTTTCCAAAGATCACGATCTGAAATTTTTTGTCATAGAATTTTCTGATTCGTTCCTGAACTTTTGTTACTACAGGACACGTCGCATCAATGACATCAATTCCCCACTCTTTCATCTTTCGAAATGTCTCAGGCGGTTCACCATGAGCGCGAATCAATACTTTTGCATCTTTTAGATTCTGTAGATCGTCATGTCGAATTGTGCGTAATCCTTTTTTCTCTAGCCGTTCGATCTCAACCGGATTATGGATGATCTCCCCAAGCGAATATAGCTTGCCTGTTTCAGAAAGTTCTTGTTCAGCAATATCAACGGTGCGAACAACGCCCCAACAAAATCCTGAATTATTATCGACGGTAACTTTCATTGTGAAATAATCTTCTTTGCTTTCGCTACTATAAATTCAACCTGTTGCTCTATCGTTAACCGCGTTGTGTCCAATTCAATTGCATCGTCTGCTTTTCGTAATGGACTCACCATGCGTTCTGAATCAATTCTGTCTCGTTCAAGAATTTCTTTGACAAGATCATCAATTGTTATCTCAACACCTTTTGTTATCAGCTCTTTTTTTCTTCGTTCAGCACGCTCGCGTTCGTTGGCAAGCATAAATATTTTTAATTCTGCTTTTGGAAAAACAATCGTTCCAATATCTCTTCCTTCCAACACAATGCCCCCCTCATTTCCCATTGCACGCTGTTCGTTTACCATCAGCGCTCGAACCTCAGACACTGTACTTACCGGACTAACATTGTTCGTCACTTCAGGCAATCGAATTTCATCACTTACTTCTTCGCCATCCAAAACAACTTTCACTTTGCTTCCTTTTGACACAAGACGAACCGAAGTAATTTTTGTCAGATCGGCAATTTTCTTCGAATCATGCACGGAAATATTATTTCTCAGCACTTTCAACGCCATTGCGCGGTACATTGCACCGGTATCAATATGAAGATAACCGAGTTGAGCAGCGACCAATTTTGCAGTAGTACTTTTCCCTGATGCAGCAGGACCGTCGATCGCAATAATTATTTTCTTCACAACATACTTTTTTTAACTTACATTGAACTTAAATATACTGATTTTAGAATTCCCTTCCAAAATAATTGTTGATCCTATGCAAAAGTTAAGTCACGAAGAGATATCAAAAAACAGGACAAACATTGAAGAAATATCATCAATTCAACGTAATCCAATTTTTGCATTAGCAGACAATGTAAGAAGTCTCTACAATGTTGGTTCAATTTTCAGAAGTTCCGACGGTGCACTCTTGAGTAAATTATTACTTACCGGATTTACACCCTACCCGCCTAGAAAAGAGATTGATAAAACTGCACTTGGATCAACTCAAACTGTTCCCTGGGAATACTTTAAGAACCCACTGGAGGCAGTTGTACAAATGAAAGAACAGAAAATCAAGATCTGCGTCTTAGAGCTGACGAATAAAAGCATTCCTCATTACGATCTTACAAAACAAGATTTTCCATTGTGTCTAGTATTCGGGAATGAAATAACGGGAGTTTCCAAAGAAATAATTGAACACGCTGATATGGCAATTGAAATTCCGATGTATGGAAATAAACAATCTCTTAACGTTGCTGTTGCGTACGGAATAGTTTTGTACGACTGCCTGCGGATACTTCATCAGCGGATGCAAGAGTAAAGTAATCAGTTTTCTCCAGTGTGTGAATTCTAATGACACCGGCACGAACTAAGGTCGTTAGGATTCGCGATGCTCTTCTAATTGAGACATTTATAAATTCTGAATATTCAGCAACACTAATTCGAGAGTGGGTTTCGAGGTAATCAAACAATCGCTTCTCATTTTTTCCAATAGATATCGTTAACGGCTCTTTATCAGGGTGTTCATCACGTAAGACTTTAATCACTTCTTTGCTTGCAAGAACAGTATTATCATTCACTCGAATAAAAACATTGGGTTCTTCGTTTTCGTCTTTCACGTAATGAGGTTTTGAATCACTTTCTTCAACAGTTGCAACAATAACATCACGGTGATTGTACGGAACTATCTTAATGTTTACTGAAACAGGCGGTTGGCAATAAAATTCTACCGATTCATCGATCAGATCTAGTTCAGTTTTTTCACTTTCTACACCAACAATCGTTCCATCATCATCGACACCGAAAAGAATAATACCCCCACTGGTATTGGCAAACGCTGACAATGTTTTTGCAATCTTTAGAGGAGACGAAATTTTTCTTTTAAACTCCAATTCAAACCCCTCTCCCTCTTCAATCAATAATTTTAGGTCATGAATATTCAATTACATTCCTCGCGCAGACATTCTGTTTAGGATGATGGATGATCGACGTGAAACATATCGAGACATGACGTTTGGCTGGAATTTTCTCGGACTGGGAATCACTGCGGCCATTTGTGCAGCTTCTTCTCTTGTCAATTGAGATGCAGATTTTTCAAAAAAATATTTTGAAGCAGCTTCAGCACCGAAAACACCATTTCCCCATTCGATCACATTAAGATAGATCTCTAATATCCTCCTCTTGGAAAGTGTTCGTTCCATTCGTAACGTGATAATCAGTTCGTTCAACTTCCGAACAGGGTCTTTTGATGTTGATAAGTATAAATTTTTAGAAAGTTGCTGAGAAATAGTACTACCGCCTCTTACGGCTTTACCTTTTTCTAGATTTTTTATTATCGATTCTTCTAACTCAAACCAATCAACGCCGTCGTGTTCATAGAACATTCCATCCTCAGAGACAATCACAGCATTGATAAGGTTTTTTGAAATGCGAGATATAGGAACCCATTGCTGCTGAATGCCAAACTGTTTATCCGAGGAAGCCGCTTCCACTTCTCTTTGATCCATCATTGCAGTTCTTTTTGGATTGTTCTTGCGAAGCGATTGAAGACTATTGTTTGGAAGAGATAAATATTGCAGAAAAAAAAGCAAACTAACTCCAACAACAATTGCTCTGAGTTTGTTTGCTTTTGTCCAACGGGTAAGAGTGTGGACTTGTTCCAAAATAAAAATTGTATATTGTTGCACGTTATCTCTTTACCGTATCTAAAAATCCTTGGAGTAAAATTGCTGAAGCAACTTCATCAACTTTGCCTTTATTTTGTTGACGCTTTCTTTTCGGTGTACCCATCGCAAGAATAGATGCTTGCGCCATAACGGAAGTGAATCGTTCGTCAATTTGATGAATTTCGATAGAGGTACGTTCTTGTAATTTTTTTACAAATTGAAGAACTTCCTCTGCTTTCGCCCCCATTTCCCCCCTTAGATTCAATGGTTTACCCACAATGATCTTTTCTACGTTCTGTTCCTTGATGATTGAAAGTATCGTATCCAAACATCGGTCATCATTTTGAATTGTTGTAAAACCACTGGCAATTATTTTTAAAGGATCGCTTAACGCCAAACCAATACGGACTGATCCGTAATCTATTCCAAGATATCGTGTATACTCACTATTCATCAAAACGCTCTACTTTCGTTATACTCTTTATCCGTTTCAATCGTTCAATAATTCCATTAAGATGTGAAATATCTTTTACGTACATAACAAATTGTCCATCAAACAATGAATCCTTAGTGTTGATAGTCACTCCGCGAATATTTGTGTTGTTAAAATTAGAAATCGCATTCGTCACATCATTCAGCAATCCGCTTCTATCATTCCCTGAAATTCTAACTCCTGCGATGAAGTCTCTAGCATTTGCTTCCGGCCACGAAACGCGGACAATCCGTTCTTCACTATTATTCAGCATCGATTGAACATTTCTGCAATTCTTACGATGAATCTTGATTCCTTCTCCGGTTGTTACATATCCAACAATTTCATCACCAGGAATTGGGCTGCAACATTTAGCATAATTGTAAAGCATGTCCCCTTTTGTTCCAAAAATGGATATTCCGGTAGTAAAACTGCGTGCAG
>JANXZD010000121.1 GCA_025355705.1 Bacteroidota bacterium
ATGTACGGTTTGATGTCAAGAATCGGCGTACCATCAAGCAGATCGGGATTTTCAATACGAATTATTCTCCCCTTTACATCGATCAATTTACACAACGAAAGTCCGATCGGATTTGGACGATGAGGAGAGCGTGTTGCAAAGACACCCCGTTTTGTTCTTCCGCTTCGCGGCGGCAACACTTTTGGTTTCCAATCAGAATTTTTGTGGAACCAAGAAATGATCCACACTCGCTCAAAACCTACAAGATATTCCAGCGCTTGATCAAAATTTTTATCCGGAAAAAGTTCTATGATACCAACGATACTATTTTTATCAACACCGGGTTGACGCGGCGCATGGTACTTTTCCTGATACGGGGTATGGATAATACCAATGGGATGTATGGTGAGTTCTTGCAAAAGTCCTAATTTCTTTCTTCCATAATTAAAATTTATACCGATACCCGATGGAGAAAGAATACACTTCAACAAATTCACCAGGGCTAAAACTCAATTCCTGTCTTGTGTAATCAACACTCACTGTTAGTAACGAAAAAATTCCTAATGGCTTCTGCCATCCAATACCAAACGAACGTGCTTTTAGAAGATACACATTGCTATTGGTGGGATCATAGTTTCTTTCATCGGGAGAAAAACCTGCGCCTGCTTTCATTGAAGCGTACTCATCAGCTGTTCCGTCATAGTACCAGCGCGATGTGATATTAATCGAACGAGAAAAACTTATACTGCTTGGAGTAACAAATGGCCGTAAAGAAAACCAATAATCCTTATAATAGTATCCAAGAGAACCAGTGTAGATCGTTATGTCGTTTCCGGTGCCAAAATTCAGATATCGTGCTCCGAATGAACCCTCAAAGCTTTCGGGCAATTTAAAGAATGCTTCCAGACCAGCACGATGTTCAGAAAACAATGATGACGATGTGCCGGCAAAACCATAACTGATATAGGCGTAGATACCACTGACGATACGCGGATAAGCATCAACTTCAATCTGGAATCCATCCTTACCCCGTGTATTACGATAGTTCAAACGCGCAATTACTGAACCAAAATATGTGGAACGATTATATTGCAGCGCAACAAGATGATTAGGATCATATACTTTGTTGTACCAATCATACGATTCACTTGCACTGATTCCCTGCATTATGAAATTCGATTTTATTGATTCACGGATCTTTGGAACCTCAGGATTTGACGGATTGATATCTTCTAAAATCGTCAACGTGATCAATGCTTCATTCTCACGATTAAGATCGCGAAGTATCTTAGCTTTTTGGAGGAGAAACTCTTCATGATTCGGGAATTTTCTTAACGCGGTGACGCAAATCTTCAATGCTTCCGACGGTTTATCGTCCCACAGTTCAACATCAATTGCAAAGAGAAGTGCTTCGGTGTTGAATGGTTTTTGACTGAATACCGTTTTCATTTCTTGTCGAGCTTCATTCCGTAGACCATCCCAGGCGAGCGTTCGGGCGTAAAATATCCGTATATCAACATAATTAGGACTCTCTTGTAAAGCGAGTTTCAAAAGCTGCCGTGCAGAATCCCGTTGACTGTTAAATGCTAACTTTCGAGCGCGATCAAAAAGCTCGTCTGCATCCAAAGAGTCGAGCATCGTTTGCGAGAATATGACCTGCGAAATAAATAATATACAAAGCACAGAAGAAATTTTTGCGAAGGACAATGTCCTATGTTTGTTTGTCATTAGTTCACCGATACGATTTTTTCTTTTAATTTTAGTGCTTCAGCATTGCGAGGATCCTGTCGTAGAACCTCATTCAATTCATTCTGTGCGTCAGCATCATTCGCTAAAGCATACTGCAATTGAGCTTTAAACAATCGAGCTTCTATATTTCGCGGCAACAATTGTACGGAAAGTGAAATATGTTTCACCGCGTCTTCTATGTTTCCATTCCAATATTCTACTTGAGCTAATCCATAATAAGCATCGGAATAGTTCGGTGCACGACGCAATACTTCGTTAAATTGTATTATTGCTTCATTATATCGGCGTTCCCACGCCAATGTTCGTGCCATCAACGAACGGACATCATGATAGTCAGGATTGATCGCTAATAACCTCAAGCACAGCTGTCGGGAATACTCGTAGTTTCCACGGAACGCACTGTCTCTTGCTCGCAAGAACAATTGGTCGCTATTCAGTCCCAGCACATCAATGACCGTAAACAATGAATCCTCATTGAACGATTCTGTTTTATTTTTTTTGCTTTTTTCGGCAGGATAGATCTTATTTTTTGATGTCACATATCCGCACAATGCAATAAATGCATCACGCTTAATCTGAAGAGATTTTTGTACACTGTCGTTGTGAATTTCCTGAATGGATAAATTTTGAAAAACATCAAAAAGTCGATCGCCGGAAAGGAAATATGTTCCCTCAATATAATCCGATATCTCTCCTTTATAAGGCATAAAGGCGCGAGATCGAATGTTACGAAATTCTTTTGCAGTATCAATCTGGCTCCCAACCCAATGGGATTCTTTGGGAAGCGTCATTGCATAATGAGTTTTCAAGAAACCAAGCAGTGTTGGAGCAACATCGGCATGTGTAGAAACCGATAGAAATTCCGCGGAAGTTTTAAGCATTGGAGAATACATAATGAACGGAACGCGATAGCGATCTAATTTCGTATCAAATGGAACCGGGATCAAACGATGATCACCAGTGATCACAAAGATAGTGTTGGAAAAATCGTTCCTCTTTTTGCAGCGCTCAATAAAATTTCGGATTGCATCATCAGCATACAATAGCGATACAAAAATATCCTTATATCGTTTGTAGCGTTCCTGTTTTTCAGGTCCACCATTCATGTGAGCAATGTTCTGTTCAAATTGTACATCATACAATTGTTTATTCGGTGGCAAGAATGGCTCATGCGTGGAAAGGGTCATGTAAACATCAAAACGAGGAGAACGATTCGATGAATGTATCACTTCTAAAGAACGATCGAATACATCCCTATCCGCATATCCCCATGAAAATCCGGTTTCCATTGCGGGGGATTTCTCATACGGCGGAAGGAAATCTCCTTCGTCAATGATATTGTCCACTCCCTGCCGGTCAAGAAACACATTCACCATATCAAAATCTATTTTTCCACCGTAATAGTACGAGGTTGTATAGCCATTCTCTTTAAGAAGCGTGAATAATGATCGATGATCCGGCATTGTCTTCCCAAGATCCATAAATCCTTTCCGATCAAACGGAAGTGAGGCGGTCAACGAAGGAAGAACACCAAACGTTCTCCCAGTAGTACTTAGAAAATTTTTCCACGTTAAACTGTGATGCGAAAGAGAATCAATGAACGGGGTGAATCCTTGATATATTCCACCCTCAACAAATGCACTCCCCAATCCTTCGACAATGATAAAAACAATATTGGGTTTCTCCGGTTGTGTGTTGAAATAGCTTCCAATC
>JANXZD010000152.1 GCA_025355705.1 Bacteroidota bacterium
CCTTCTTCTACATCGTCCGGATTCTCTTTCAGGAATAATCGATCGTACAATCGGACTTCAGCATCGACTGCCTGAGATGCTTCAACCCAATGAATTGTTGATTTTACTTTTCTGCTTGCACCGGGCAATCCGCTTTTTGTATCCGGATCATAGGTGCAGCGGATCTCCACAATATTCCCTTTTTCGTCCTTAACGATACTCTCACATTTAATGATATATGCATACCGTAATCGCACTTCAATTCCCGGTGACAAACGATAATATTTTGGCGGGGGAACTTCGCGAAAATCTTCTTGGTCAATAAATAATTCCCTTCCAAATGGAATCATCCGCATTCCTGCAGATTCATCTTCAGGATTATTGATTGCAGATAGTTGCTCAATATTACCATCTGGATAATTTGTGATGACAACTTTTATTGGATTAAGAACTGCCATTACTCGGCGAGCGCGTTTGTTCAGATCTTCACGAATGCTAAACTCAAGCAACGCAGCGTCAATGGTGCTGTCTCGTTTTGCAACTCCGATCATGTCGCAAAAATTAATGATCGACTCGGACGTGTACCCTCTTCTGCGAAAACCGGTAATGGTCGGCATACGAGGATCATCCCAGCCCGACACATATTTTTCTTCGACAAGTTTCAGAAGTTTTCGTTTACTGAGAACGGTGTAGGTAATATTCAATCGCGCAAATTCGATCTGCTGCGGATGATACACTTCCAGTTCATTCAAATACCAATCGTACAGCGGACGGTGATTTTCAAATTCCAGTGTACAAATAGAATGGGTGATCCCTTCGATCGAATCCTCTATTCCATGTGCCCAATCGTATGTGGGATAGATACACCATGTACTTCCTTGGCGATGATGATCTTCGTGAACAATTCTATACATCACCGGATCACGCAGATTGATGTTCGGTGATGCCATATCGATCTTTGCACGAAGGGTCTTTAAACCATTTGGAAATTCCCCTTTTTTCATTCGTTCAAAGAGATCAATATTCTCTTTGATGCTTCTGTTCCTGAACGGACTCTCTTTTCCCGGTTCGATAAGTGTTCCGCGGGATAACCGCATTTCATCCGCATTCAGATCGCATACGTACGCTTTCCCGTTCTTGATCAGCGTAACGGCATGACCATACATTGCTTCAAAATAATCGGAGGCATATAATACACGATCTTCAAAATTTCCGCCGAGCCATTTCACATCTTCAATGATGGAATCGACATACTCCTGTTCTTCTTTTGAAGGGTTCGTATCATCGAAACGAAGATTGAACTTACCGTTGAAGTCCCTTGCAATACCATTGTTCAAGCAGATCGATTTTGCATGTCCAATATGAAGATAACCGTTGGGTTCCGGAGGGAACCGTGTATGGATACGTCCGTTGAATTTGTTGGTTTTGAGATCTTCGGAAATAATTTCCCGGATAAAATCTGATTTTTCAGTGAGTGACATATTTTTTACGTACAGAGAATAAAATGATTATTGACTGAAAAATACAAAAAAACGGGCCGATTATCAAAAGAAGTTGCCAATATACTTGACAATATTTTCCATTTGTTGTATGTTTCTCGGACAATTCACTATTTTACGTTAAGGAGGTCTTATATGTCACGTAGTTTAAACAAGGTTCAATTGATCGGTAATTTGGGTAAAGACCCCGAATTGAAATACACGCCTAGCGGCGTTGCAGTAGCAACATTCTCCATCGCAACAAGTGAAAGCTGGAAAGACCAGGAAGGGAATCAACAGGAAAAAACCGAATGGCACAACATTGTTGCCTGGCGCAAACTTGCCGAGATCTGCGGAGAATATCTTAAAAAAGGAAAAAAAGTATACCTTGAAGGAAAATTACAAACACGCAATTATGAAAAAGATGGGATCAAACGATACGTGACTGAAATCGTTGCCGATCAACTGATCATGCTTGATGGCGGCGGTGCCGGAAAAGGAAACAGCGGAAGTACTTCTTCTGAGGCCGCACCAATAATGACAGAATCACCGAAAGATGACGATCTTCCATTCTAGTAAATTTTCAATGACCAACAGAGCCCTGTCGCATTTCGGCGGGGCTTCTTTTTTTAAAGGGTTTCAAATGAAAAAAATCTTCTCTCTTCTTCTTATCACAACAATCGTAATTAGTCACGTTTCATTGACAGCTTCTCGTAAACCGGTACGAACCAAACACGGAATGATCGTCTCAGCCGATCCTCTTGCATCAAAAGCAGGAATGGAAGTATTGAAAAAAGGGGGCAATGCCGTTGATGCAGCTGTCGCAGTCGGATTTGCTCTTGCCGTAACATATCCTGCTGCGGGAAATATCGGCGGGGGCGGATTTATGAATATCCGGTTTGCCGATGGGCGATGTTTTGCCATTGATTATCGCGAAAAAGCCCCTGGTACAGCAAGCCGCGATATGTATTTAGACAGTGCCGGAAATTTCATCCCCGAAAAAAGCACACTCGGACATCTTGCCGCCGGAGTTCCCGGTGCCGTTGCGGGAATGTTGACAGGGCTTGAAAAATATGGAACGATGACCCGCACCCAAGTGATATCACCGGCGTATGAACTTGCCGCAAATGGTTTCTCCCTCCTTCCCGAACTTGCGGAAGATCTTAATTGGGGAAAAAGTGATCTTCAAAAATTTGCGGGGAGTAAAAAATATTTTGTCAGTAAAGATTCCGCATACAAAGAAGGCCAGTTATGGAAACAGACCGACCTTGCAAAAACTTTAAAACGAATTATCGACAACGGGCGCGATGGATTTTACAAAGGTGAAACTGCTGACCTCATTGTTGCAGAAATGAAGCGTGGCGGCGGATTGATCTCTAAAACAGATCTGGAAAATTATAAAGCAGAAATTCGTACTCCGTTGAAAGGAACCTATCGTGGATACGAGATTATCTCTCAGCCTCCCGTCAGTTCCGGCGGAACGGCTTTACTTCAACTGCTGAATATTTTAGAAGGATACGACCTGAAATCGTACGGACACAATTCTGCAAAGACCGTTCACCGATATATTGAAGCGATGCGGCGCGTTTATGCTGATCGTGCAGAACATCTTGGCGATCCTGATTTTTATAAGGTTCCTGTTGATTGGCTCATCTCAAAAAAATATGCGGATGAACGGCGCGCAACAATTGATACATTGAAAGCGAGTGAGAGCAAAAATATTTCGCACGGCAAACCGCCGATGCACGAGAGCGAACAGACGACGCATTATTCCGTTGTCGATCAATGGGGAAACTGTGTGAGCGTTACAACAACACTCAACGGCGGATTCGGTTGTTCTGTTGCAGTAGACGGCGCAGGATTTTTGTTGAACAACGAAATGGATGACTTCAGCGCAAAACCGGGAGTTCCGAATATGTTTGGCGCTTTGGGAAATATTGCGAATGAAATCCAGCCGAACAAACGAATGTTATCGTCAATGACACCAACAATCGTTGTGAAAAACGGCAAGCCATTTATGGTGATCGGCACTCCTGGAGGAACAACAATCATTACAACCGTGATGCAGGTGATCTGCAACGTCGTCGATTTCGGAATGAACATTCAGGAAGCGATCGATGCGCCTCGCATCCATCATCAATGGTCGCCGGATGTTACCTATTACGAACGGCGAGGATTATCATTCGATACTGTTGAGAAATTAGAAGCAATGGGACAAAACCTTCAGCAACGGCGCGGCACCAGCGGACTTGCAGAAGGCATTATAATAGACAGTGATAAGGGAATATTCTATGGTGCAAGTGATTCACGCGGATATGGATTAGCCGCCGGATACTAAAGCACACTCAAACAAAACGTCGTTGCGAGGTAGCAATGCGACTGAAGTAGTTAGTCAATTAAAATGAGCCAAGAAGAAAATAATCGTGAATATTATGCCCAGATGATTTCATCAGAATCTACGTGGCTAAGCTCTGCCCGTGAACTTTATATTGCAGCCAGACTTATTGAGCCTAAAATTATTAAATACTATGATAAACATAATTTCAAAAGTTCAAAAGGGAAATTTACCTATGAGGAGTTGATGTATCTTAATATCCAAAACCCATATTATCTTTTAATTGGCTATTCATTAGAAAATTATTTTAAAGCCGTCATTGTGAAACAAAACAAAGAAAAGTTTTATAAGTATTCAAAATCAAAAGGAAGACTTCATAAATATCTTGATGAACACAATTTAGTAAATTTATCAAAACGGGCTAATTTAAAATTAAAACCCAATCACATAAATTTCTTAGAATATATTACGGAATTTATTGTTTGGAGCGGTCGTTATAATATTCAAAAATTTTCAAATTCTAAATTACTCGGTTTGAAATCGTATATGGGCAACGGAATAGAACGTGTCAAAGAATTATATCAATTACTTTATGAACGAAGTGGTTTTTCTATTCACTTCGATAATTCACAATCACTATAAGAATCTTAATGTTCCTTTGACAAGGTTTAGGAGCGAGAAAACGAGATGTGGCACTGAGTTATCGGGTTTTTTCTTCCCCCAATTTTTCATATATTGTTACACCAAAACCTGTGAATTTCCTTCACAGGTTTTTACTTTCTAATGGAATACGAGACTATGAGCGAACAAAAATTCGATATCAACCAGCCGATCCAGGTCGGCGGACAGGCGGTCATTGAAGGCGTCATGATGCGCGCAAAAGGGATGATCGCGACCGCTGTACGAAGAGCAAACGGCGAAATTGTAGTAAAGAAAATGCCATTCACATCAGTGATGGAGAAATATCCCTCCCTCAACAAACCGATCATTCGTGGCGCGGTTGGACTGATTGAAATGATGTATATCGGAATCAGCACACTGAATTATTCCGCAGAAATTGCAATGCAGGATGAAGTATTGAAAGAACATCCGGAAAATAAAAAAGAAGTGAAGGGTCAATCAAAACTTGCATTGACAGCAACACTCATCTTTTCGCTTGCGCTTGGTGTCGGATTGTTCTTCTTCCTCCCCCTTTTTGCGGCAACACAGTTCTTTGATGTTTCGCAAAAACCGCTCCAGTTCAATCTCGTCTCAGGTGCGATCCGTATCAGTATCCTGCTTGGATATCTCTATTCAATTTCTAAGATGAAGGATGTTCACCGTCTCTTCCAATATCATGGTGCGGAACACAAAGCAGTCTTTGCATTCGAACAAAATGCACCGCTGACTGTCCAATCTGCAATTACGTATACACGATTTCATCCGCGATGCGGAACCAGTTTCGTTCTGCAGGTGATGTTGATCGCAATTTTGTTGTTCAGCATTATGGATACGATTTTATTGCAGTTCATTCACGAAATAACATTGCCGATCCGCCTTGCAACACACATTCCATTCATTCCTGTTCTTGGTGGAATCTCATACGAATTTTTGAAGTTCTCAGCGAAGCACAGCAATTCAGCGATCGGAAAACTTTTTGTTGCGCCGGGATTGTGGCTGCAAAAGATCACAACCGAAGAACCGGATGAATCGATGATGGAAGTTTCTCTTGCAGCGATCAAAGCGGCATTACAGAGAGATTAATATCGAGACTTAAATAATTTGTCATTCCCGCATGCTCTTGGCGGGAATCCATCAAAATTGTGTAATAAAAAAAATCGAACACTGTGGATCAATTTATTTTTTAATGTTATGGATGCCCGATAAAAACATTCGGGCATGACGGTTTTTACGTATGAGCAGTTTAGAAGAAAAATTACAATCCATCAAACGACGCTTTGCTGAAGTGCAGGAAAAAATGTCTTCTCCCGATGTCGCATCCAATCAGCAAAAGAGCAAAGAACTTGGAAAAGAATTCCGTGAATTATCGGAGATCGTTCGAACTGCGGATAAGTATTTGCATGTGTTCAACAATATCGAAAGCAGCAGAGAAGTGTTAGCAATTGGCGGTGATGCTGAGTTAAAGGAAATGGCGCTCGCAGAAATCGCAGAATTGGAACCACAACTTGTAACCCTGGAAGAAGAAGTAAAATCCCTTCTTGTCCCAAAAGATCCGAATGATAATCGAAATGTGATCGTCGAAATCCGCAGCGGTACGGGCGGCGAAGAAGCAGCATTGTTCGCTTCCGATCTTTATAGAATGTACGTCCGCTTTTGTGAACGCCGAAAATGGCGCGTTGACACGTTGGATTGGAATGAAACGGATAAAGGCGGATTCAAGGAAGTTACCATGAGCATTGACGGCGATGATGTGTTCGGTGTTCTCAAATTTGAAAGCGGTGTTCATCGCGTTCAACGTGTTCCGGAGACTGAAGCTCAGGGGCGCGTTCACACGTCCGCTGCCACTGTTGCGGTAATGCCGCAGGTTGAGGATGTTGAAGAGGTCGTTATCAACCCTGCCGATATTCAGCTTGATACATTTCGTTCCGGCGGTAAGGGGGGACAGAATGTGAATAAAGTTGAAACCGCAGTGCGTATCACACACAGACCATCGGGGATCATCGTTGCATGCCAGCAGGAACGTTCACAGTTTCAAAATCGTGAGCGGGCAATGAACATGCTTCGATCAAAATTGTACGAACGCAAATTAAAAGAACAGCAGGACGAACAAGCCGCTTCGCGAAAATCAATGGTCGGAAGCGGTGACCGCAGTGATAAAGTCCGCACCTATAATTTTCCGCAAAACCGCGTTACCGATCACCGCATCGGTCTAACCATATACAATCTCGATAAATTCATTGACGGTGATATTGATGAAATGATTAGTGCGTTGAGATTGGCAGATAGAGCGGAGAAATTAAAGGATGGAATATCGATCTAACTGATTGAGAATATCGTTGTTAATGATTCGCTTCTGGAATATTTTTTCTTTTCTTAAGAAAAAATTCTTTCACCAATCCCCCGCACTCAGTATCAAGCACTCCGCCAATCACATGAACCTGATGATTGAGTTTTTTATTTTCCGTCACATTCATCACACTTCCGCTCGCCCCCATTTTCGGATCGTAACAACCAAACACGATCGTCGGGATTCGTGAAAGAACTATTGCTCCTGCACACATCGGACATGGTTCCATTGTAATATACAAGACACAATCTTTGAGGAATTTATTTTCGAGATGAGCAGCGGCGGCGGTCAATGCGATCATCTCCGCATGAGCAGTCGGGTCGTGCATCATTTCAATTTGATTGTGCCCTTTAGCTATCATTGTGCTTTGGTAAACGATCACTGCACCGACAGGAACTTCGTTCTGTTCGAAAGCACGGTATGCTTCCTTCAGAGCAAACTTCATCCAGCGTTCATGGAGCGTCATTATTATTTTTCAGATTTGAATGGAGTGAGTTCGACGAGATTTCCTACGGCAGAATCCGTTAGTTGATAGACCTGCGCAGCAGAGAATTCTTTTAACGCATGATTGATCCGTTGTGAAGCATGTTCTATCTCTTCTATTTTTTTCACCGCTTCAGGTTCCGCAACTTGTTTTTTCAGCAGTCGTGCATATCCTAAAATGATCGCCAGCGGGT
>JANXZD010000154.1 GCA_025355705.1 Bacteroidota bacterium
CGCCGCCAATAAAATATGCGTTGCGCCAGTCGAAATGTTCCACAACATTATAGGCAAGCACCGCTCCGGCAACACCGACGGTTGCTACGATCATTGTTCCATATCCGCGTGTTTCTTTCGGCATGATTTCCGCAACAAGGGTAATTCCGCCTCCGAGTTCACCGGCAAGACCAACACCGGCGATAAAACGAAAGAGAGCATACAATTCAATCGTGTGAACGAATCCATTGGCGATATTAGCGAGTGAATATAAAAAGATCGATCCAAAGAGCAGTTGAATTCGTCCCTTTTTATCCCCCAAAACACCCCATAAAATTCCTCCCAACAACATTCCCACCATTTGTACATTCAGCAAGAGCAATCCCTGACTCGTAATTTCTTGAGGTGTTAAACCAAGATCTCGCAGACTTGGGACTCTAACAATGCTGAAAAGGATTAAATCGTAGATGTCAACAAAATAGCCAAGCGCGGCGACGATCACGGCTGTGTTCAACAGATCTTTCAATGCAATTTTTCGGTCGGACATTTCTTCTCCAAATGTTGTGTAATGATAGAAAAGCGAAAGCTGAGAATCAATAAGGTTTTTCAATTTCTGTATACCGTCATGCCGAACTTGTTCCGCTTTACAGAATGCCGTACAGCGGCATTTCGGTATCTGACCTTTTCAAAGATGCTGACATTCCTGCCTGCCGGCAGGCAGACGTCAGCATGACGAACTTGATAAATCCAAATCCAGTTGTTTCATAAACAAAGAAGGAATTGTAATGTTGAAAGAAAAATTGTATTTTTGTCAAACCCAAATCAAAACCTCCGGTAATATTTTCTCGGAGGTTTTTCTCCGTCTTAACTACTTACTCAATGCCAAAACGAACAGATATAAAATCTATTCTCATCATCGGCAGCGGACCCATTGTTATCGGTCAAGCATGCGAATTTGATTATTCGGGAACACAAGCGTGCAAAGTGCTGAGGGAAGAAGGGTACCGAATCATTCTTATCAACAGCAATCCGGCAACGATAATGACGGATCCGGAATTGGCCGATGCAACATATATAGAACCGATCACGCCGGAATTTGTTGAAATGATCATCGAGAAGGAGCGTCCTGACGCGATACTTCCTACGATGGGTGGACAGACAGCATTGAATACTGCGGTGGCTTTAGCCGAGAGCGGCGTGTTGGAGAAGTATAATGTTGAATTGATCGGTGCGAATCTTCAAGCGATTAAAAAAGCGGAAGACAGGCAGTTATTCAAAAAAGCGATGACAGAAATTGGACTGGAAATGCCGCGCGGTGGATTTGTTTATACTGTTGACGAAGCATTGAAAATTGTACAAAGTATTGGAAAATTCCCGATCATCATTCGTCCTTCATTCACAATGGGGGGTACAGGCGGCGGTATTGCCTATAATATAGAAGAGTTCAAAGAGATTGTTGAATTGGGATTGTTGAACAGTCCGGTTCATGAAGTGCTTGTTGAAGAATCTGTTATCGGATGGAAAGAATTTGAACTTGAAGTCATGCGTGATACCAAAGATAACGTTGTTATCATTTGTTCGATCGAAAATTTCGATCCGATGGGAGTTCACACAGGAGATTCGATCACTGTTGCTCCGGCGCAGACGTTAACGGACAAAGAATATCAATACATGCGCGATGCGGCATTGAAAGTGATCCGCGCGATCGGAGTTGATACAGGCGGATCGAACGTTCAATTTTCGATGAATCCTGAAAATGGAAAAATGTATGTCATCGAAATGAATCCGCGCGTCTCACGAAGTTCCGCGCTTGCTTCAAAAGCGACAGGATTCCCGATTGCAAAGATCGCAGCGAAACTTGCCGTCGGTTATACGCTTGATGAAATTCCGAACGACATTACAAAATTAACTCCGGCATCGTTTGAACCAACGATCGATTATACTGTGGTGAAGATTCCGCGATGGGATTTTGAAAAGTTCAAAGGTGTTGATGATTCGCTTGGTGTTCAAATGAAATCTGTCGGTGAAGCAATGGCATTTGGACGAACGTTCAAAGAAGCGTTGCAGAAAACGCTTCGCTCACTTGAACAGGGGCGATTTGGTTTAGGTGCAGACGGGAAAGATCATTTTGAGATCGAAGCACTTTCAAAAGGTCAAAAGACAACATGGCTCAAAAATGTAAAAGAACAACTGCGAAGACCGAAAGCAAATAATATTTTCTATCTGCGGTACGCGTTCCTCCTCGGACTCACCATTCCTGATGTGCATAGTTTAACCAAAGTTGACCCGTGGTTTTTGTTCAACATTAAGCAGATCGTTGATTGTGAAACTGAGTTGAAAGCGATACTCTTTGCCTCAGTCACAAAGGAAATTCTCTATAAAGCGAAACAATACGGATTCTCCGATCGTCAGCTAGCTCATATCTGGAAAACTGAGGAGAGTATCGTTCGACAATTGCGGAAAAATCTTTCGGTATTGCCCGTCTATAAAATGGTTGATACGTGTGCGGCAGAATTCGAGTCCAACACGCCGTATCATTATTCAACCTACGATCAAGAGAACGAATCGAAACGTTCTGCGAAAAAGAAAGTGATCATCCTCGGCGGCGGACCAAATCGTATCGGGCAGGGAATTGAGTTTGATTATTGTTGCGTTCATGGTGTAATGGCGTTGCGCGAAGAAGG
>JANXZD010000171.1 GCA_025355705.1 Bacteroidota bacterium
TGATTGTAGATTCTTTTGAGAAGCAAATGATGTTACAATTGCGACACTTTCTTGAACATTGATCTTTGCATCAGGAACAAGATAATGCTTCGCAACAAAATTTATATCATATTTCCCAGTAACAAATTCTGGATGGAATAACACGATCTCGCAGAATGGTATTGTTGTTTTTACGCCATTGATTTTATATTCCCGCAATGCTCGTTTCATTTTTTCAATTGCTTCTTCACGAGTTCTTCCATGAGCGATCAATTTTGCGATCATCGGATCGTAATGCATCGTAATTTCTGAACCTACACGAATCCCAGAATCGTTCCTGATTCCTAATCCTTCGCTCGGTTGATAATGAGTGATCGTTCCGGTTGAAGGAAGGAAATTATTATCGTACTCTTCTGCATAAATCCTCGATTCGATTGCATGTCCATTGATTTTCACATCATTTTGCGTGAACGATAGCAATTCACCTTGTGCAATTCTGATCTGTTCTTTGATGATATCAATGCCATAGACCATCTCTGTAATCGGATGTTCAACCTGAACGCGTGTATTCACTTCTAAGAAGTAGAAATTTTTATCAACATCCAGCAAAAACTCGATTGTTCCGGCATTGAGATATCCGGCAGCTTTTGCAATATCAACCGCCGTTTGCCCCATTTTTGAACGTAATTCTGGTGTTAAAGCAGTACTAGGACATTCCTCAACTACCTTTTGGTGTCGTCGTTGGATAGAACATTCCCGTTCACCAAGATGAATAACATTCCCATATGAATCGGCGAGAATTTGAATTTCAATGTGTTTGGGATTTACAATATATTTTTCAATATACACTCTATCATCAGAGAATGCTTTGGAAGCTTCATTTTGTGCCCGTTCAATTGCATTTGCCAGGTCAGCTGGTGAATCAACTTTGCGCATTCCCTTCCCTCCACCACCGCCCGATGCTTTGATCAAGACTGGAAAACCAATACTTGCAGCAACTTTAGTTGCTTCTTCTAAAGTCTTAATAGGATTAGTAGTTCCAGGGACTATTAGAATATGTTTCTTTGATAATAAATCCCTTGCTGAAGTTTTGCTCCCTAGCAATTCAATCGTTTCTGACTTTGGACCGATAAATATTAATCCAGCATTTGAGACCGATTTGGCAAAGAACTCTTTCTCGGAAAGAAATCCATAACCAGGGTGGATAGCGTCTACCTTAGCTTTTAGGGCGATTGCAATTATCTTATCAACATTGAGATATGTTTCTGATGAAAGAACACCATTAAGCGGATATGCTTCATCGCATAGAAGAACGTGAGGTGATGTTCTGTCTGGATCTGAGAAAATTGCAACCGTTTGAATTCCCATCTCTTTTGCAGATCGGTGAATTCGAACTGCAATTTCACCTCGATTAGCGATCAATATTTTTTTTATTTTTGTCAAATGCTCGTCTTATCCTAATTCAACTATAGTAACTCCGGCTCCACCTTCAACTCGGTCTCCAAAGCGATGGCTTTTTACACGTGAATCGCTTTCTAAAAACGAATGAATACGCTTTCGCAATGCTCCGGTTCCATGCCCATGGATTATATCCAGTCGTTGTAATCCAGCTAATTGTGCATCATCCAAAAATTTGTCAACAATTGTTACCGCCTCATCTCCATATAATCCACGAAGATCTACTTCAGTTGCGAACTGTTTATCAATTGAAAATGATGAATATATATTAAGGTTCTTTGGTTCTTTTTTAGAGACAGTTTTAATATTTGACAGATGAATTTTTGCTTTAATGGAGTTAAAAGCAACTTGAAGATTACCATTTTTGTCAGGAAGGGTCAAGACTGTTCCTGACTGACCGCCTGACTTCAAGACCACAATATCATCAAGTTTTAATTCTAATGATTGTATGGACTCAGATGTAATTGTTTCTGCAATACCCTTCTCCAAAACAGCGATCTCTTCTTCTAGTTTTTCAAGTTTTTTCTTTCCTTCCCGGATTGCATCACGATTTGCCTGCGATGTCTTTATCTCTCTGACAGCATTTTCAATTGTAGAAGAGGCTTGATCAACTATTGATTTTGCTTCAGCAATAGCTTTTCGTTTTACTTCTTGAATCTCAACATTTAAGTGCTGTAATTTTGTTTCATATTGATGTGATAACTCTTTGTATTTCTTAATCTCAATATCAGTAATTGATAGTTTTTCCTCAAATAGCTGAGATCGGTTTTCAAGATCAAAAATCAATTGTTCAAGTTTTGCTTTTTGATCACCTAGCATCGATCGAGCATTCGAAATAATCTTTTCATCTACTCCTAGTCGTTGTGCTATCTCAAGAGCGTAACTACTTCCAGGCAAACCAATCTTAAAACGGTATGTTGGAATCAGTGTCTCCTGATCAAATTCCATTGCACCGTTTTCCATCCTTTGTGAGTTATGGACAAATGCTTTGAGTGAAGCATGGTGGGATGTAACAACTGTTAGAGCACCTGTAGAGGTCAAATATTCGATTACCGATGCTGCAATTGCTCCTCCTTCCGTTGGATCTGTATTGGACCCAATCTCATCAATAAGGACTAATGATGTTTCGTCTGCGTTTTCAGTTATCCTTTTAATTTGAAGAACTTGAGAACTATAAGTGCTCAGATCATTTTCGATAGATTGATTATCTCCAATTAAGACAAAAATCTTTTTAAAGATAGGAAACTCTGAATCCGGTGAAATTGGAACATGAATCCCTGATTGAACCATTAATGAAAGAATCCCTAGAGCTTTTAGTGCCACAGATTTTCCACCGGCATTTGGTCCAGTAATAAGAAGCGTGTTAAATTTATTTCCCACTTCGATGTTTAAAGGAACGATCGTTTCCCTGTTATGACGTAACAACAAAATTGGATGGTAACCGTTCTGAATTATCAAAGAACCATTTTTTTTTAATAGGGGCTTATTCCCTTTAATTTCAATAGAGTAACGTGCTTTTGCATAATATAAATCTATAAGAGTTAATACATCAAGCGTGGCTTGTATTTTATCTGAAAGATTATGAATCTGGAGCGTAAGCTGTCGAAGGATTCTTTCGATTTCACGTTGTTCTTTGAAAAAAAAATCTGTGATCTCATTGTTAAGCGCTAATGTTTCGGAAGGTTCTATAAAAACAGTTTGACCGGATGAGGATGCGCTATGAATGAATCCAGGAAATCTATTTTTTTGTTCTGATTTAATCGGTATTACCATACGACCGTCGCGTGTAGTAATAATTTCATCACGGATTATTCCTTGTTCTGCTGTAGCACGCAATATTTTTTCTAATGCCCGTCGTATAGAATTTTGCTTATCTGCAATCGATTGTCGAATCGACCATAACTCTTTACTTGCTGAATCTTTCACATTAGCATTGTCATCAATTGCTTGATTGATATTGAATTCAATCTCCTTAAATATTGAAATTGAATAACTTAGTTCAATTAGATGAGGTAAATATTCTCTTCGTTTTTCAATGAAAGATTTTATGATCCTACCAGTATGGAGCGTTAATGAAATATTCAGCAATTCTTTGGGGGAAAGAATATTATTCTCAATTGTTGACTGTTGTATTGCGAGGCGAATATCTTTGATTCCATCAATCGGGAAAGAACCTTCACCTTCCAAGACTCGTTTCATCTCTGAGACTCGGTTGTGTTCTCTTGATATTGTTTCTAGATCGGAACTAGGTTCGATGGATTCCGCGGCTTCTTTTCCGAGGTCGGACGAGGCGTACAACTGTATTCTATGGAGTATTTTCTGAAGTTCTAATTTTTCGGCGGCAGTGTCAAAATGACTCATACGTCGTTATTTTTTCTCCAGCTTTTTCATCTCTTCCGAAGCAAATTTCAAGATTTGTTGATAAAAGTCTTCGGATTCCGGTAAAAAAGTGTTCACGTGATCAAAAACCATTGGAGAAAAATTCTTCAATGGTTTATAGAGTTCTGAATTAGCTTTTGTTTCTTCTCCTGGTAAATGGAGATATACACTTAAAATAATTAAACCGATGCTAATGAATAATCCACCTTCGATTACTCCAACAAACAATCCTAATATCTTATTCCACATAGCGTCAACCATGTCTTTGATCAACAATCGGTACAGAACTGATTGGACAAGTGTAATAGAGACTACGATAACAAGAAAGGAAAGTATGAAACCCGTTCTTCCGGAAATTCCGATTGCTTCAAATAATAATTCATTCACATCCGCTGCAAATTTCGTTGCTATCACTAAAGCCAAGACAAGACAAATTATACCAATAATTTTCTTAACAAATCCGGCTCTATACCCTGAGAACATGAATACCACCAGAAGCATTCCAAGAACAATGTCAATCAATGTCATATTATGAAAGTTTTAATTTTACAATTTCGTTGATCAGTTTCCCATCCAGTTTTCCTTTGAGTTCTTTCATTATTAAAGGCATAACTTTCCCTAAATCCTTCGCTGACGCTGCTCCAAACTCGGAAATGATCTTTGTAATAATCAATTCAGCATCTTCTTTGCTCATTTGTTTTGGCAAATACGCTTGAACGATCTCAATTTCTTTGGTCTCTTTTTCTACCAAATCATGTCGATTTGCTTTTTCATACATTTCAATCGAATCTTTGCGTCTCTTCACAGAAGAAAGCAGGATCTTCATATCATCGTCAGCATTCATTTCTCGACCGACCCCACTTTTTTCAAATTCTAAAATTTGAGCACGAAGCATTCGCAATGTTTCAGTCCGCACTTTATCACCCGATTTCATCGAATTCTTTAAATCTTCACTTAATGTTTCTTTTAATCCCATAGTTTATACCCTGCCATACATTTTAATTATTTGTCCATTAATTGCACGTCCACTTTCGGAACAAAGATGAAGAATCATATCCGATATTTGCTCCGGCGTGACCCATTTCATAATTTCTTCGTCTGTTCCCCACTTTTTATTTTCTTCAGTCAGAATAATGCTTGGAGCAATTGCATTTACTGTAATGTTTTCAAAATCTTTGCATTCTTCTGCTGCAGTTTTTGTTAAAGTGATGACACCTGCTTTTGAAACACCATAACCTCCTCGTTTCGCTTCCGGGGTTACCCCTGGCATTGCAGTAATGTTAATGATTCTTCCAAATCCATTTCTTTTCATGGATGGAATTGATTCCCGCATCATTAAAAAACAAGAATGGAGATTTAGATTCATCATTGTATTCCATTCAGCAAACGAAACTTCTTCGATGGTCTTTTTTTGACTTACTCCACCAACAAGGTTACAAAGAATATCAATCTTTGAATATCTTCTAAAAACCTCAGTATAAAAATTCTTTACAGAACTTTCTGATGTTACATCAACAACTAAACCATCAATTGCTTGATGTTCTCTTTGTTTATCCGCTAAATAGAAATGTGAACTATTATCTTCAGACATAGTTGTTATCACAACGGCACCGTCTGATAAAAAATGTTCAACAACAACTCTTCCTAATGCACCAGTGCCACCGGAAACGATCGCTATTTTACCTGAAAGTTTTGACATTTCCCTATAGGAATATATTACAACATTCTTCTAAAATCAATGATTACAATGCTTCATTGATTATGGTTTGAATTGAACGTATATTTAGAAAAATTTTATCTTATAGGATTATATGGAATTGATCAATTATCATAAATTTGTCGACCGTGAGGTTGCCACCAACCTTTATGCCGATTATAACACAAATTTTGACAAAGTTTCGAAATTTTACGCAGGAAATTATTCGGACAAGCTGGCATGGGAAAGAAAAATACAAGAGCTACAACAAAGGAAATTTGATCGTACCATACTTTCTCGAGTTCTTAACATTCAGAATCGAGAATTCCAAAGTGGGATTAAAACTTTGGCTAATATTGACCTATTAGGGAATGATAATACATTTGCTGTAGTCACTGGGCAACAACTTGGTTTTTTTGGAGGTCCTCTCTATACAATTTATAAAGCAATTACGACGGTTAAATTATCGAATAAACTTTCTCGGGATTTTCCAGATTGTACTTTTGTTCCTGTGTTCTGGCTAGAGGGTGAAGATCATGATTTTGATGAAATAAATAAAATGAAATACCTGAATTCTCTCAATGAACTTTCAACAATAGAGTATCTGATCGGTGGGAAACCTCTCGAACGAAATATTGGAGCGACTGGAAATATTATTTTTGACGAACATATTGCCCAATTCTTTTCATCGATGGAATCTACCCTTCCTAAAACTGATTATTCAATTGCGCTGTTTGAACTAATGAAGGGATATTACTCTAAAGGAAATACAGTTCTTAAAGCATTTGCAGGATTCTTCAATCATGTATTTGAAGATTCGGGATTGATATTTATTAATACAAATCAATCAGAATTTAAGAAAGTGCTGTCACCTCTTTTTGTTAATGAAATCAATTCTAATTCTCAAACATCAAAACTTGTCATTCAAAAAAGTGTTGAATTAGAGGACCATTATCATGCTCAGATTAAAGCGAAAGCTTTGAATCTTTTTATGTTCCATAAAGGCGGAAGACATTTAATCGAACCGTCAGATAGTGGAGATTATTATCTCAAGAATTTGCGTCAACGTTTTACAAAAGAAGAATTGCTCTCAATTGCGGTAAATAATCCTGAACTTCTCTCTCCGAACGTTGTCATGCGCCCACTTTGTCAAGATACGTTATTACCGACAATTTCTTATGTTGGCGGACCTGGTGAGATTGCATATTTTGCTCAATTAAAACCGGTGTATGAATATTTCAATGTTACTATGCCCATTATTTATCCTCGAGCAAGTGTGACATTGATAGAAGAAAAAATAAAAAAAGTATTGGAAAAATATTCACTTGAAGTTGAGGATCTTTTCGGAGAGATTGAACCGATCTTAAGTAAAGTTTCAGAGCAGGTTTCTGAAGTAAAAGTTGATTCGTTATTTGAATCACTCACTATCAGAATAAATGAAGCGGTGAATGAGGCTAGATTTGGCATTCAACAGATCGATCCGACTTTAAATGGAACCATTGATGGAACGTTGCTTAAATTCCAACAGCAATTAGAAGTGCTAAAACAAAAAACACAAAAAGCCCAACAACAAAAAGAAGAAGTTTCTCTTAAACAGATCAAAAAGGCATCGCTAAATATTTTCCCCAATGAAAACTTCCAGGAACGAGAGTTCAGTGTTATCCAATATCTCAATAAATATGGACCAGATTTTATAAAATGGATTTCAAATGAGATCATTATTGATAAATATCAGCATCAGGTGATCACTATTTAACGAGGCTAATGATTTAAAATAAAGAATCCATACTTCATAAAAGTATGGATTCTTTATTTAACATAAATTCATTTTATTTTATAACGTTTTCTGTGTTTTTGTCAAAGAAATGTGCTTTGTTCATGTCAAATGTGAAATCTTTCTTCTCGCCGGATTGCATTTCCGTTGGAGTCATTCTTGCAACGAGTTGGGCAACACCGCAAGTCACATATGCAAATATTTCATTTCCCATAGGCTCAACTACTTCCACATTCGCATGTATCCGTGATGATTTTGATTTCTCTGCCGAAATGTGTTCGGGGCGAATTCCAAGCCAAACGTCCTTGCCTATAAATGGAGTTAATAGTTTTTGTTTATCTTTTGGAATATCAACACTTAATTGGGATCCCTTCTCTGAAAACTTCATTGTTCCATTCTTTGATATCATACCGTCAACAAAATTCATAGACGGACTTCCAATAAAACCTGCTACAAACTTGTTCGTCGGATTATTATACAGGTTAAGAGGAGTATCGATCTGCATTACATTTCCATCTTTCATGACAACAATCCTATCTCCCATTGTCATTGCTTCAGTTTGATCGTGAGTTACATAGATCATGGTAGCATCAAGACGTTGATGGAGTTTTGAGATCTCCGTTCTCATTTGCACCCGCATCTTAGCATCAAGATTAGAAAGTGGTTCATCAAATAAAAATACTTTCGGTTTTCGAACGATTGCGCGACCAACAGCAACGCGTTGTCGCTGTCCACCTGATAACGCTTTGGGTTTACGTTCAAGATATTCTTCAATACTTAAAATTTTTGCGGCTTCGCGGACACGTTTATCGATCTCTTCTTTTGGAAATTTTCTGAGTTTCAATCCAAATGCCATATTCTCATACACACTCATGTGTGGATACAGTGCATAGTTTTGGAAAACCATAGCTATATCTCTATCCTTTGGCGGAACATCATTTACAACTTTGCCATCAATGGTCAATGTGCCGCTGGAAATATCTTCCAGTCCCGCTATCATCCGTAATGTCGTAGATTTTCCACAACCAGATGGTCCAACTAAAACAACAAATTCTTTGTCTTTAATTTCAACGGAAACACCCTTGACCGCCAGAACTCCACCTTCATATTCTTTTTTTAAATTATCAAGAATTACGTTTGCCACAATCAACTCCTATTTTTGCAGTGTATTTACGATTTTCCAAAAAGATGGGAATGAAATTGAAACACATTCTGAATTTATTATTGTAGATTGTCCGTTCAATGCTAAACTACCAATTCCAAAAGCCATTGCAATTCTATGATCGTCAAAACTTTCGAACCCTGATGAAAGTAAGTCCTTTTTTGACTCAAATGCAAACCCATCTTTGTATTCCTCAACATCAAGTCCCATTTTACGAAGATTAAAACAGATCGCAGCAATACGATCAGTTTCTTTATTGCGTAAATCCTGGGCATCACGAACTTCGAATTTCCCTATTGCATTTGCCGCGGCAATTGACAGAATTGGTATTTCATCAATGATGTTTGGAATGAGATTGCCATTTAGAATGCAATTTGATTTTAATACCGAACTTTTTACAATAATATCTGCAAGAGGTTCACCGCCAATGGTTCTTTCGTTTTCAAGAATAATATTTGCGCCGAATTGTTTCAGTACTTTTATGAAACCTATCCTCGTTGGGTTCATTCCTACATTAATTATTTTAATTTCAGAATTAGGGACAATCAATGCGGCTACTATAAAAAATGCGGCCGACGAAGGATCGCTCGGCACTACAAATTGTTTCGCTTCAAGTTTCATTCCTCCCGTGATCGAAATAATTGATTTCCCACTACTCTTTTCCGGAGTGAGGTTCAACATTCGTTCAGTATGGTCTCGAGATGGTTCGTGTTCAATAACTCTTGTCGTGCCATTTGCATATAATCCTGCAAAGAGAACAGCCGATTTTACCTGAGCGCTTGCAATAGGAAGTTCATAATCAATTGCGTTGAGAGTTTCCACCGGTTTTATTGAGAGCGGAGCCGTGAACTTTTCTGTGGAAGAAATATCTGCACCCATTTTTACCAATGGATCGATGATACGTTTCATCGGCCGTTTGATAAGATATTGATCACCCGAAATTATTGTTGAAAAATTTAAACCGGCAAGTATCCCAGACATTAAACGAATTGTTGTCCCGGAATTTCCTGCATCGAGTGTTGTAGCTGATCTCCTAAGACCTTTGAGATCTTTTCCATAAATAAACAATTTTTCATTTTCAAATTTATGTTCAATACCTAAGGAATTAAAACAAGAAATCGTGCTGAGAGGATCTGCTGCTTTTAAGAATCCAGTAATTTCAGTTACACCATCAGATATTGCGCCAATCATTACTGCTCGATGAGAGATAGATTTGTCTCCGGGTATGGAGATCTCCCCCTTTAAGAATTTTGCTGTAGAAATTATTTTATCCATTGTAATAAAAAAATCCCCAACAAAATGTTGGGGATAAATTATTTCAAGCGAAATTAATTTGCTTGAGGTTCAGGAGACGGTTCTTTTTTCTCCGGAGCCATTAACGCTTTACGGCTTAAATTCATTCTTCCCTTTTCATCAATTTCAAGGAGTTTAACTTCAAACGTATCGCCGACTTTTACTACATCGGAAACTTTCGCTACACGTTTTATGTCAAGTTGTGAGATATGTATTAAACCTTCTTTTCCAGGGAGAATTTCAGCGAACGCGCCAAAATCCATGATTCGTTTAATTGTTGCTTTGTATACTTTCCCAATTTCAGGAACTGCCGTGATCGCATTGATCAAAGCTAATGCTTTATCACTTGCTTCTTGTGAAGTTGCAGCAATTTGAATTGTTCCGTCATCATCGATATTGATTGATGTTGCACCAGAATCAGCAACGATACTGCGAATCATTTTTCCACCAGGTCCGATAATAGAACCAATCAGGTCTGTTGGAATTTTAATGGATGTAAACCGAGGTGCGTATGAACTTAACGCAGCTCTGGGTTTATCCATTGCGGCATTCATCTTTTCAAGCTTATGCAATCTTCCTGCTTTTGCTTGATCAAGAGCCCTTGCCATGATCTCAAGAGTGATACCTTGTATCTTGATATCCATTTGAAACGCAGTGATGCCATCAACTGTACCGGCAACTTTAAAATCCATATCTCCAAGGTGATCTTCATCTCCTAGAATATCGCTCAAGATTGCAACACGGTCTCCTTCTTTTACAAGGCCCATTGCGATACCAGCGCATGCTTTTTTCAATGGAACGCCTGCATCAAACAATGCAAGAGAGCCAGCGCAAACCGTTGCCATGGATGATGAACCGTTCGATTCGAGAATATCAGAAACAATGCGGAGGGTGTATGGAAATTCTTTTTCATCTGCAATGAGGTTTTTCAATGCACGTTCGGCGAGGTTACCGTGACCAATTTCGCGTCGTCCGGTACCTAAACGGCCTACTTCACCGACACTAAACGGTGGGAAATTATAATGAAGCATAAAACGGCGTGGCTGGAATTCAATCAGTCCATCTGTTTTTTGTTCATCATCTTTTGTGCCGAGAGTTACAGTGGTGAGAGATTGAGTCTCTCCTCGAGTGAACAACGCTGAACCATGAGCACGTGGAAGAACAGCGGTTTCAATCGTAATCTGACGAACATCTGCTAAACCGCGTCCGTCGAGACGTTTCTTCTTTCCGAGGATCATTTCACGCATTTCTCGCTTTTCGATATCGTGGATGATCTCCTTAATGACGCTTTCCTGTTCTGGAAACTTCTCTTTCAGAGCGTCAAGAACTCCCGTAACGATTTCATTCCGTTTGTCTGCACGTTCCTCTTTTGCAGATACAGTGTTAGCAGCGGTGCGAAGTTTTTCCGTTGCGAGCACTTCAACTTCTTTTAGAAGTGCTTGATCGTACTCTTTCGGTTTTACAACGCGTTTTGCTTTTTTCACTTCAGCAGCAAATTCAATCTGCACTTGACAAATCTTCTTGATCACATCATGACCGAATGCCAATGCTGCAAGCATATCTTTTTCAGAAATTTCTTTCGATTCACCTTCAACCATCAAGATCGATGTTGCTGTGCCAGCGACGGTCACATCCATATCGCTTTTTTCAAGTTCAGCGAACGTTGGGTTGATGAGAAATTCACCGTTCACACGGGCTACACGAACTTCTGCAATCGGTCCATCAAACGGAGAATCAGAGATCATCAATGCCGCTGATGCAGCACATGCACCAAGAACATCGGCATCATTTTGTTGATCAGATGAATATACCGTGACCAAAACCTGTGTTTCGCAGCTATAGTTCTCAGGAAACATCGGACGAATTGGACGATCAATTAATCGTGCCGAAAGAATCTCTTTATCTGATGGTCTTCCTTCACGTTTTAAGTAACCACCTGGGATTTTTCCTGCTGCAGACATTTTTTCACGGAACTCAACCTGCAAGGGAAAATAATCCGCTCCTGTTTTTGGCTCTTTTGCCGCAACAACAGTTGCAAGGACCATTGTATCAGCGTAGCGGATCATCACAGCACCGTCTGCTTGTTTCGCAAAACGACCCGTTTCAAATTCCAATGAATAATTTCCGATTTGAACACTCTTTTTTACTATCATATTATTTTTCTTCTTTTCGATATACTGTGAATACAACTTATTTACGTATTTGCAATTCTGCAATGATCTTACGATATCGCTCGATGTTTACTTTTATCAAATAGTCGAGCAAACGACGACGTTTACCAACCATTCTGAGAAGACCAACACGAGAATGGTTATCCTTCTTAAATTTTGCGAAGTGGTCCGATAACGAATTGATATTCGCAGTAAGAATAGCAATTTGTACTTCCGGTGCACCTGTATCGGTTGCACTTTTCCCGTATTTCTTAACTAGATCGTTCTTTTGTTCTTTTGAAATAGCCATTGTAGCTCCTTATGAAGATATTTGTTTATAATGATCTAAAATTTTCTTTATTATTATTTTATCGTTGCTCATTTCAGCTTTCAACTCGTCGACAGAATTGAATTTTTTTTCGCTCCGAGTTCGCTGGATTATTCGTACCGACACTATTTCATCGTAGATATCTTTATCAAAATCAAAAATGTTTACTTCAATTGTTCGTATGTGAGCATCTCCAAATGTTGGATTATGACCGATACTCATCATACCTCCGTAACATTTTCCTTCAACTTCAATTTGAACGGCATAGATACCAATTTGGGGCACTAATTTTTTTTTATTGCTAAGAACAATATTGGCAGTTGGATAACCCAATTGTTTACCACGGCCATATCCTCTAACAACTGTTCCAGTAAAACTATACTCATATCCAAGCATTGCGTTTGCAAGGATAATATCTCCCGAGAGCAACGATTCACGTATAGCTGAACTTGCAATAACAATTTCCCGTTCCTTCATCATTGCAATTGCTTCAACCGAAAAACCATACATCTTACCAAGTTCTCTCACTTGGTTCATATCCCCTTCTCTGTCTCGACCAAACTGATGATTAAATCCTTCAACAACCTCGGAGACACCGACTCCGTTAATAATATATTTTGAATAAAATTCTTGAAACGTCAACCGAGAAAACTCAAATGTAAACGGAATTATAAAAACTACATCAACTCCTAATTTATCAATTTGTTGCAGCTTATCTTCTAATGTTGAAAGTATCGCCACACTCCTTGCCCCTTTGGATACAACTTCCAAAGGATGCGGCTCAAATGTTACAACGACATTTCTACCATTAATCTGTTTTGATTTTTCAATCGCTTGGCGAATAATCGTTTGATGAGCAAGATGCACTCCGTCAAACATACCAATAGTAATAACAGATTTTTTTTGATATTGAACCTCTTCAAGCGAACGATAAACAATCATAATTACACAATCACCGTTTGTTGGATTTTTGATGCGATTAAATGCAATTGTGTAACATCATATGCATCGTTAACATTGAATTCCCCAATCCTTGTACGGGTAAGTTGTTTTAAATACGCTCCACACCCAAGTTTTATTCCGGAATCGTTCGCAAGTGATCGTATATACGTTCCTTTTGAACAAACAACACGAAATCCAACAAATGGTAGATTAAAAGAAGTCAATAAAAATTCTTTAATAAAAACATCTCTTGTTTCACGAGCAATCTCTATTCCTTTTCGAGCATCTTTATAGAGTCTTCTGCCATTTTTCTTAATGGCTGAAAACATTGGGGGTAACTGTTTTTGTGAACCCAAAAAAGAGTTAAATACCTGCTCTACTTCTATTCTATTAACGCTACTAAAGTCTTTTTTTTCAATGGCTTCCATCTCTGAATCAAAACTTTTTGTAACAGCTCCCAGTTCAATTAGACCAATATATTCTTTCTCAAGTCCGATAAATTGATCAATTTGTTTTGTCATTTTCCCAGTGCACAAAATCAATAAACCGGTCGCTTTTGGATCTAAAGTTCCCGCGTGACCAATTTTTTTGATAT
>JANXZD010000179.1 GCA_025355705.1 Bacteroidota bacterium
AATTAAGAACCACGCCCAGATCAATCCACCGAAAACAATACACGCTAATGCAAGAATGCCCCAAATGACCATTGAGATTTCATTTTCGATCTTTTGAGAGTTTTTGTAGGCGAAGTAACCTGCAGCGGAACCAACTGCAAGAGAAAGAAAGGAGAGGGTGATAAAGAAGGTGAAAACTATGTTATCCGGCATAGATCAAAAAGCTTAGATGTGTAGGGCTCCACCCATTCGGTGAAGTCCTCCTTTGCAAACGTATGGTAAGTTTGAAGAACTTCTCATCGGTTAGTGTGTACGTTTGATTTTTACACTGCCAAGTCCGGATTCGATCACGATATTCATCTTTCCTTCAGCTTCAAGATAATTAGTAGATTCGTAGATCCCTTTTTTCCTGCGGACAAACTCTTCATCATCAAGCGAAAGATTAGAGAACCAGCTATCTTCATATTTTATCTTCACTCCAACCTTCTTCGGTATCAACAATGTAATGGCACCAAGTCCAACATTGATATCAACCTTCACTTCTTTTTTAAGTTCTCCGCCAAAATCCAAAATGTACGCACCAACTCCCCCTTCAAATTCCAATATCTGGAAATTGGCGTTATTCAAATTATCCGCCACAAATTTACTCACACCGGATTCGATCCTGAGCGTTTTAATTTCACCGGAATTTTTCTCGTCAAAACGTAGCTTCGATGAACTTGCTCCTGTAGAAATGCTGAGCTCGTTAATGATCAAACCTGAAAAATTGAAATTACTTTTCCCTGCACCAAGTTCTGCATCAATCGAAAGAGGAATATCATCTACCAATTGTACATACCACTCGTCCGGATTAAAGTCAAAATTATTCAGATGAACATTCACACCGCCGCCATCATCATTTGATGATCGAACTTCGGCTCCTTCAGGATGCATCTCTAATTTAAGATCCCCAATATTTTTATTAAGGTAGTAATTGAGATCCAGCTTCGGTTCATTGTTATTTTTTTTCCGCTTGTAGAGAACGTTGACAATTTTATCTTTTGTTCCTTTTTCGATATTTACGGAACCAAAAGATGCTTCGATCTTCATCTTTACTTCTTTTTCGTTGGTTCGCTTCACTTCACGATGAAGATCTTGTGCGATCACGATTCCGCATAATACCGTAAGCGTAAGAATGAGAGAGTATGATGCGGTAGATTTTTTCATAATTCAGCCAGTTTCTGAGTGGGGCTGATAATTCCTTACGATGATAGAATGAAAGAGTTTCGGTTAATATTGATGAATTTTCTTCTTCAACCGGCGATACAATATATCCCTCGCACGAAAGATATGGGCTTTCACCGTTCCCAGCGGAAGTTTTAGTTCGTCAGCAATTTCTTGATAATCTTTATCTTCCGTGTGGCGCATAAGAATGACTTGACGATATTTTTCTGGAAGAGCATTGACGGCTTCTTCCAAGATCTTTGAACGTTGCCCCGCAATCAGCGTTTTATCAGGCTCGTAGGTGGAATCAGGGATCTCAAAACTATATTCGCCATCTTTCGATTCAAGCGGTTTATCAATGGAAAACGTCTGTAATTTTCGTTTGCGGATAAAATCGATACAATTGTTCGTTGCAATCTTATAAAGCCACGTGGAAAATGCAAATTCTTCGTTGAAATTCTTTAGAGAATTGAATGCTTTAATAAACGCTTCCTGGGTGAGATCTTCCACTTCATCTTTATCGTGCACCATTCGATACAATAAATTATATACCTGATCGTGATATTTTTTCATAATGACACGATAGGAAACTTGATCGCCTTTAAGTGCAGCTTTGATATTCCTGGAGTCTTCTGCACGCGAATCTAACCGACGCTGAGCAAGAACTTCCTCTCTGGTTTTGGCAGGTGGAGCTGATCGTATGGTTGAGGAGGTTTTTTTGGTTTGTGTCATTTTTTTGGATGTGAAATATTTCGTCTGAGATGAAATTAGTCAAAAATGGATGGAGTTGCAAGATTACGCAAGAATTTGTCCGTTCTTACCGGTTGAGATTACAGACAAATCTTGTTATACTAAGTCAGTGATTTATTTATTTTCCATCTCACACTCAAATAGAATCTCAATATGCCAGTCTCAATTGTTGTAGGTGCCCAATGGGGCGATGAAGGTAAAGGTAAGATCGTTGACATGCTCAGCGAAAAGATCGATATCGTAGCCCGATATCAAGGCGGAGCAAATGCCGGACACACCGTCGTAATCGGAGATAAAACATACGTTCTTCATCTCGTACCATCAGGAATATTTCAAAAAAATGTGAAATGCGTTATCGGCAACGGTGTGGTGATCGATCCTGTTGCGTTAATGGACGAAATTGAAATGATCAAATCATTCGGGATAAAGATTGACGGACGATTATTTATCAGTCACAACGCACATTTGATCATGCCATATCATAAATTACTCGACAACATTCGTGAACAAGGGGCACAAAAAATCGGCACAACCGGACGCGGGATCGGCCCGGCATATATCGATAAATATATGCGAACGGGAATTCGTGTCGTGGATCTCCTCGACAGAAAATTATTACGTGAAAAATTGACACGAAATATTAAAGAGAAGAATCAATTGCTCAGCAAAGTGTACGGTTCTGCGGAGATCGACGTCGATAAGATCGTCAATGAATATCAAGAGTTCGATAAAAAGATCGATCCATTCATCACCGATACATCTACTTTATTGAATAATGCATTAAGCAAAAAGAAAAGAATCTTAGCTGAAGGCGCACAAGGTGCTTTGCTGGATGTTGACCATGGAACGTATCCGTACGTTACATCATCCAATCCGACCAGCGGCGGCGCATGTACCGGACTTGGAATTCCACCAACTTCAGTAACATCAATAATAGGAATTGTAAAAGCATATTCAACACGAGTTGGCAATGGTCCTTTCCCCACCGAATTAAATGAAACAACCGGCGAAACGCTGCGCAAAATCGGTCACGAGTTTGGCGCTACAACTGGCCGCCCACGCCGATGCGGATGGCTGGATATGGTTAGTTTGAAATATTCATTGATGGTAAATGGAATTTCCGAAATTGCATTGACCAAAC
>JANXZD010000399.1 GCA_025355705.1 Bacteroidota bacterium
AGTTCGAGTGTATATCAGAGATGATTGCAAATTTCATATTTGTTAATGATTTTATATTAATAGGAATATTTATTGTGGAACACCGTCAGTATCTGTAAGAAGAACAACATCGGCACTGCTTTCTCCGCGAGCTATGATCAATTTACGTCCATCGAAAGTCCAGTCAAACGAAAAAATGTGTCCTGTTTTGAAATCGGTAAGCTGTTTTGGTTTACCGCCATCCATTGGTTGACTCCAAATATTTGATACTTCGTTCTTCGTTTCAATATATGCAAAACCTTTTCCATCGGGAGTCCATGAACGAATAGTGTGCGGAAAGTCGATTTCTTTTGTTATTTCCTTCGTGCTGATCGAGATGAGTGAAAGCTTTTGTTTTTGTTCAGCATTGAAATACACAAATGCTAGATATTTGCTGTCGGGAGAAATTGCATGCGATTGAACATGCTTCGATGTCAATAATTCGAGACTATCTCCATTTACCGACATTCTCATGATCGATGAAGCGCTGTCTCCGAATGACCCATACACAATCCAGCGGCCATCCGGAGAGACCAATGGTTCTATGTCGTAATTTCCATGAGATAATTGCTGCAGATTCGATCCGTTAAGATCACATTTCCAAATATTGAATGAACCGCTGCGGTTCGAGGAGAAGACAATCGCATTTTTTTGTGAAACAGGGAATGGAGATCGATCAACGAATGCTCCGGAAGTGATTTGGGTTTCACTCCCTCCTTGTTCATTTGTCGACCAGATGTTATCGTTGCCACTTGATTGGGATGAGTAAATGATCTGATCGTTGGTGAACCATTTCACACCTTTCATTCCATCATGTTTTTTTGTTCCTTCTGTGAGTGATTTTGAAGTCCCCACCGAATTGTTATTGAGAAGCTGAAGGTTGGAGAATGATTCAAACTCCAGTGCAGCAAGTTGTGTTGAATGGCGATCCACTCCGGCAGCATAATATCCATTCAGATCGTTCGTGATTTTGCGAGCAGTTCCGCTCGGAAACGGAAAATACCATAATTGCGGTGAATCAAAACTTGATTGATCGTCAACTGCGGAGACGATAAAGCCTTTTGAATTATCCACCCATACGATACTCGTCAGTCTGAGCCATTTTTGATTTGGCGGAACAATTTCCTTTTTGTCTTCAACGGAGTACACCAGGATACGATGATTCATGAAACTTCCGGATCTCCCTTCGATCAATCCAATAAATTTCCCCTCAGGCGACCAGGCAAGATCGTCAAAATGTTCAGGTGCTCGACGACGCAATACAATATTTTTATTCGCGCCATTAACATCGGCAATAATTAGATATGTTATTGTTTCCGCAGAATCGCTGAGAAACGCAAACTGTTTTCCGTCAGGAGAAAATGAAACATGTGAATTGACATGAGACATTATTAAACGTTGATTGCCACCCAATACCGAAATCTGATAAAGGTCGGTTTTACTGGTCCCATGTTTATTTATCACGTAGTATAAAAAATCACCATTAGGAGAAAATGTCGGTGCATAGATATTGTCTTCAGTCGGTTGTGTTATAGGAGCATTCGTCGTTGTCGAAACTTGTCTCAGCCAAAGATTATTTTTTTCTTTTTCCGAACGGACATATGCAACCAATCTTCCGTCGGATGATATTGTCACATCGCTTGCTTTACCATCGGTTGTTAATCGCGTCAATTTGATATTGGTAAATGGGACCGAAGAATTCCCTTTATTAAAGAATTGTGTATACACGATCAAAGCAATGACAATAAGACCGGCAGCAGCTCCCAATCGAATGTACATCTTGCTGTTCTTTGGTGTATCATTTTTTTGAACGGCGATATTCGGTCGAGACCCTTCAGAAGGAATCGAAATAATTTTTGAAACCCGCGATGTCTGCTTTTTTGTCCGGCGAAGATCAACGACCATTTCATCGGCAGAGTGATACCGAACTGCAGGATCCTTCTCAAGTGCTTTGTCGAAAATATTCTGCAGCCCGGCAGAAGCATCGGGGATATATTTTGTGATCGATTCCGGTTCTTCGTTAACAATAGAATATAGCAGAGCTGCTTCATGTTCACCGCGAAACGGAAACTTTCCTGTTAACATTTCAAAGAACAGAACACCAAATGAAAAAATATCGCTGCGCTGATCAACATCTCCGCCTTGAATCTGTTCCGGAGCCATATAGGCAAGCGTGCCTACAGTACTCGATGTACGGGTGAGCTTCAATGACCCTTTCAATTTTGCAAGACCAAAATCCATCACTTTTATCTGACCTTTGGATGTCAGCATGATATTGTCAGCTTTAACATCGCGGTGAACAATTCCTTTGGAGTGTGCTTCGTGCAATGCTTCACCGATCTGAATCGCAATGGAAACTGCATCATCAACCTTGGTGTATGGAAGCTTTTCGCGCAGTGTTCCGCCATCAATATATTCCATCACAATAAAAATATTGCCGTCGATCTCATCAACACCATGGATGGTGCAGATATTCGGATGATTCAACGCAGCGGCAGCTTTTGCTTCCTGTGTGAAACGTGCTTTTGTGTCGGCGTTGATGGTGGCATGCGCCGGAAGAAACTTCAATGCAACGAAGCGGTCGAGTTTCTTGTCCTGAGCTTTGTAGACTACGCCCATTCCGCCTTCGCCTAATTTCTCTATGATCTTATAATGAGAAATAGTTTGTCCAATCATATACACCTCCGGCAGCTCCCGCTAAAGAACAGCGGGATTCTGAAAATTCCATCAATTCGCTGAGAGACGCTCGTTTGGAATTTTCGAACTTCGCCGAGCTTTTCAATAATCTTGTAGTGAGATATTATTTGACCGATCATAAATCTTCCTTCTTAGTGTTATACCAAAATAATTTCATGGACATGGGAGGATAATGCAGATCCTGCGCTTCGAACGCTCTTACGAATGCGATCGACCTGCCGTCGCGCGAAACATCGAAATTATATGTTGTTAGCGGAACTTTATAGAGTTCCTTCTTTGACACATTTTCAATGCCATCCTTCGAATATGAGATAGATGCCCGCATCAGCATCCCTCCCTTCTTTATATAGAATAATTCCGCTGGCGAACTACTCCACCTGGCTCCTATTCCAACATTATCATCTATTTTCCATGATTGACCACTATTAAACGATGAGATATACAAACCATAGTCTCCTGATTCATTGGAACGATACGAGACCCACTTCCCGTCCGGTGAGAGCCGTCCGTCGATCTCATCATATTGAGAGACGACTAGCGGATGAATGACATCCCGTTTTTCATCGTCGATCCAGCAAATATCGGAATTGTTCAATGCAGGATTCAATTTCTGTACAAGGACTTTTTTTCCGTCCCTGGACCAATCCATTGTTAACAGGAATTCTCCAGATGGGAAAAATTTTTTTATCTCGGAACTCCTGTTCGTGAATGTTTCATAGAGCGCACCCCGATTGAAACGGATTGAATAAATGATCCGGTTCCCGTCCGGCGACCAGATCGGAGCAAATTCACCTTCGGTGCCGTTCGTTAACCGAGTCTTGGTTCCGGTTTGCAGATCATAGATCCAAATATTCGTTCGTCTCGATTTTAATTCGTACAGCCATACTGCCAATTTGCGGCCGTCCGGAGAGAACCTTGGTGTATTCTGTTCATCCATACCACCAACAGATTTGATCATTTTCCCTTCCGGTGAATAGATCAATACCGGAGCACCGGAAAATAATTTACCCGGCTGCGACAACAGGATTCCGTTTGCTGAGACAGAGAACATCGCATAATTCCATGAGATATCATTGATGACATTATTCTCCACCACGAATGGATCGCCGCTCAATTCTAAATTGTCAGCATCGAAACGCTGTGCCATGATGGTGCGATTCTGAATATAGACGATATGTCCGTTCGCGTACATTGCATTAGTTGACGAACGAGTCACCATCTTTTTTACTTTTCCATCCACCGAACCGACATAGATCGCATCACCCTCCGCTTCACCCGACTCACTTTTGGTTCTGTTGAGGAATAGAAAATGTTTTCCATCCGGCAGGAAATAAGGGAACCGGTGAGATCCTTCTTTTCTTGAAGAATCGAGCGTCGTGATCTCTACCGGAATACCGCCGTTCGAAGATACCAATAGAATCGGTGCCTGATAATCATCAGTAAAAATGATTTGATCAAACTGGTTCCAGCTTCCGCCGCGTGGATTCCGGGCTAGACAGACTGTGACCGGTGTGCCGCCAATGAGATCTGTCCTTTTCAATCTGCTCTGTGAAAAGAATCCGATATACTTGCCATCGGGCGACCAGAAAGGATGAGAAGAACCTTCAGTTTGAATGAGACGGATGAGTTTCTTGTCCTCCAGCGAATAGACAACGATCTGACCGCCTCCCGCCTCGATACATGCAAGATGTTTTCCGTCCGGCGAGATCAAGGGCGGCGAACCACCTCCAAAGAATAACGGCTTCAGCGAATCTGGAAGAATAATAGATGCACTGAGCGATGAATGAATTGAATTCTCTGCAGTAGGTCGGATGACGGTAACTGCGATTAGCGCAGCAAGACAAAGTGCAGCAACGATCCAT
>JANXZD010000412.1 GCA_025355705.1 Bacteroidota bacterium
TGATTGCGTCGTTTTTCATTGTGGCATTGTTTATTCTCAACAGTACATTATTTTTCAGTGGATGTTTTATTCTCCGTCCTGTTGCCGGTGCAAATGTTGATATTGAACAATTGCAAAAAGCGCGCGAAGCAAAAGTGCTGGATGTTCGTCTTGCCGGTGCGCAGCGTCTTTCGCAACGATTGGCGAACAGTGATTCGATCAGCAATGCCGATCTTACATTCTATTTTAGCGAAGCATTGTTGAACAAGGCTTCGTCGCAATTGGACGGTGCAACAGGATGGATCGATTCGCTCACGTCATACAATATTCACAGTATCCGCGTTAAATTATACAACGGATCATCAATTGCGACCGTGTCACTTTCCGCATTCAATCATGAATATGATGTTGACGTGAATCTGTTGATGGATTGTGTGCTAAGTTTCAAGGTTGACAGCGGAAAATTTTACGCAACGTTGGAGCCGTTCAACGTTGTGCCGAATATAAAAGCGGGCGGCATGATCGGACAGTTCGACGGTATTATTCAAGATGTTGTCACAGTGAAACTTTCCACGCTCAGTGATAATTTTCCGCCGATCCAATTTCCTGTTGATTTTAACAATCAATTTCCCGTTCAAGCGAACTCCGTTCAGATCCGCACCGGATTAAACATGGATATTTCCACGCCGGCACACATGCTGAAATACTCCCTCGCTTTAAAAGAAGTTCTTATCTTCAAAGAAAAATTATTTCTTGCGATGAACGTGAAGAACGTGGGGGTGGGAAAATGAATTACACACTTAACAAATCTTACCTGCGCGTCATTCTAAGGAGCGGAGCGACGAACCTACCCGTCATCGGTCAGGCGGGGAATCTCGCTTTCCCATTCAATACTGCTACTATTTTTCTCCTTGTCAGCATTGTAACTTTATTTATCGGATGCGGTTCATCCGTCAATATTCCTTCAAAAAAGGAATCCCAAAAAAAGATCGCAGCGATAAAACCTCAGCTCGATTCAATTACCGTATGGATCGATCAACAAACAAAGACTCTCCCGGGCGGACATGATCTTATTTCTCGAACAAGAGTATCGGCGATCAACATGCTGCTATCGCGCGTTGCCAATCGCACGCTCTCTGATATTCACGTTGACTTTCTGCCAACGCGTCCGTTGTGGAAGGAAGAAAGATCAGTATTTGGTATCGGTTATACGAATGTTGTCGATGTCGATACTGGTTCCTTCAACATCGACCTTAAAAAATTTCTCTTCACGTCATTTTCCAATAATATCATCAACGCACAAATTGAAATAGAGGGAACCGGTTCGATCGGCGTCTCCGGAAAATATACGGGAGTCTCCGCACATTCAACTCCTCAGGTTCATTTTTATCTTGATGAAGAGGTTCAGTTCAACGTTTCTACTGCCGATTCGGATTTTATTAAATTGGTGCCGATCCCAAAAACCGTGACCTTAAAATCCAAAGTGACGATCTCGCTGCTTGGCTGGAACATTCCGTATTATAAAGAAATCCCTCTGCAGGCGACCGATCTTATTAAGCCTGTTCTGATTCCGTCGGCATTACGTTCTGAAATTGTTTTTCCTCTGCCGGCGGCTCAATATGGAAGCGAACGATTGAATTTTGTAAAACGATATTTACGCTTCAGCAAGTCATCGGTCCGCGCAAATGACAATGGATTGGAATATCGAAGCAATATTGATTTTGAAAAAGAATAAACCTATTTAAGGACAAGCCATGGTTCCAATTTCAATCGCCTACAATGGTGAACTACGCTGCATTGCAACCCATGATAAAAGCAGTGTGCAATTTATTACCGACGCACCGACGGATAATCAGGGAAAGGGTGAGAGTTTTTCTCCAACAGACCTCGTTGCAACCGCACTCGGTACGTGTATGATCACAACAATGGGTATTGCGGCACAAAAAGACGGTATTCAACTTGCAGGAACAACCATTGCGATCGAAAAACATATGACTACGGCACCACCAAGAAAGATCGCTAAACTCGTTGCGAAACTTGAAATGGCGGCAGGCATTCCAAAAGAATATAGAGTAAAAACCGAATCCATTGGGCACAACTGTCCCGTTGTAAAAAGTTTGCATCCCGATGTTGAACTTGACATCCAGTTTCATTATCCTGATTGAAATTTGATCCACTATATTGTTTGGGGAGAACTACAATGAAAAAAAGTTACG
>JANXZD010000434.1 GCA_025355705.1 Bacteroidota bacterium
TTACAGAATATGCACAAGGCGAACTTGGTGATATCGTTTTTGTTGAACTCCCTTCTATCGGAAAAAAAATTGAAGCAGGACAATCATTCGGTACTGTGGAGGCAGTGAAAGCAGTTTCTGATTTGTATACGCCGGTCACCGGTGATGTAAAAGATGTTAACAAAGAAATTCAGGATTCACCTGAGTTAGTAAATAAAGAACCATACGAACGCGGTTGGATGATTAAAGTAGTGCTTGCCAATCCAGACGAACTGAAAAATCTTCTCGATGTTGAAGCATACAAAAAACTGATCGCCCATTAAGGAAAAAATACTATGTCAACCAATATTGTCGAACTGCTTGGAGCAGATGCAAAGAATTTGCTCGATCACAAATGTGTCACCATTCCAAAAGAAACAATTCATCTTCCGTCGTCAACGTTTGTTGATGATATTTTTATTCAAACAGATCGTCCGACACCGGTTCTCAAGAGTCTTCAGCAATTGTTCGGTGCGGGTCGTCTTGCAAATACCGGATATCTTTCCATTCTTCCTGTCGATCAGGGAATTGAACATTCCGGGGGAGCATCATTTGCAAAGAATCCGATCTATTTTGACGGAGAGAATATTGTGAAACTTGCCATCGAAGGTGGATGCAACGGCGTTGCTTCAACGCTTGGCGTGCTCGGTTCTGTTGCAAGAAAATACGCGCATAGAATTCCATTCATTATGAAATTCAATCACAATGAATTCATGTCGTATCCGAACACATTCGATGAAACATTGTTCGCAAGCATTAAACAGGCGTGGGATATGGGATGTGTTGCTGTTGGAGCAACGATCTATTTTGGTTCAGCTGAATCACGCAGACAAATTTGGGAAGTCAGTCAGATGTTCCAGCAGGCGCATGAACTTGGTATGGGAACGATCTTGTGGTGCTACACCCGCAACAATGCTTTTAAAACAAAAGAAAAAGATTATCACGTCTCTGCAGACTTAACAGGCCAGGCAAATCATCTTGGTGTGACGATACAAGCTGATATCATCAAACAAAAATTGCCGGAAAATAACGGCGGTTACAAAGCGCTGAATATGAGCGGATCGAGTTACGGGAAAATTGATAATCTTGTCTATGAAAAACTTACCAGTGATCATCCGATTGATCTTACACGATATCAGGTAGCGAATTGTTATATGGGACGACAAGGTTTGATCAATTCAGGCGGAGCTTCCGGTGCTAATGATCTTGCTGATGCAGTGAAAACAGCAGTGATCAACAAACGCGCAGGCGGAATGGGATTGATCTCCGGACGGAAAGCATTCCAAAAACCGATGAAGGATGGCGTTGCAATTTTGAATGCGATTCAGGATGTCTATCTGTCAAAAGAAGTGACAATCGCTTAAATAAAGATATGTCATTCTGTGTGTAGCAAAGAATCTGCTTGTGCGTAGGGTGACAAAAACAAAAGGGTCTTACAAAACCATTCTTGTTAAACGATAACATTCAAAGCGTCATCTGTATGCAGTTTGCATCGTGACGCTTTTTTTATTTTATGAAAAAATACAAATGCATCATCTTTGATATGGATGGAACGCTGACGCAGACGAATCAACTTATTTACGATTCGTTCAATCATGTTGCAGGGAAGTATATCAATAAACATTTGACGCCGGCAGAGGTTATCGCATTTTTCGGACCTCCGGAAAAAGAAGCGGTGGAAAATATGATCGGTCCACAGAATATTGAACCCGCAATGGATGATTATTATCGTTTCTATTTGAATGAACATAATAATTTGGCAGTCTTATATCCAGGAATAAAAGAATTGCTGGAATTTCTGAAAGCGAAGAATGTCATCATCGCTCTTTTTACCGGCAAAGGAAGACGAACAACCGATATTTCTCTCGAACAATTTACCATTACTCATTACTTTCAAATGACGGTGACCGGTGATGATGTTGACGAATTTAAGCCATCCGGTAATGGAATTAAAAAGATCCTTGAAAGATTCTTTCTTGATCCGAACGATGTATTAATGGTTGGAGATGCAGTTGCAGATTTTAAAGCTTCTCGCGAAATCGGTGTTGATATTGCTTCAGTGGTGTGGGATTCTTACGCCAAAGACGATGTCGTTAAATTGTCACCGGATTATCTTTTCCATGATG
>JANXZD010000509.1 GCA_025355705.1 Bacteroidota bacterium
CATCATGAAATACACTGAAGGTGCATTTCGTGATTGGGGCTATCAAACTGCAAAAGAATTTTTTGGTGCCGTAGAAATTGACGGCGGGCCATGGTGCAAAATTCCGGAAGGAAAACCGGGCGCAGGAATCGTGATCAAAGATGCTATCGCCGATATTACATTACAACAAGTTCTTACACGACCGGAGGATTTTGATGTGATCGCTACATTGAATTTGAACGGTGATTATCTTTCTGATGCGCTTGCTGCACAAGTTGGCGGAATAGGAATTGCACCGGGTGGAAACATCAACTACATCACCGGACATGCAATTTTTGAGGCAACACACGGAACCGCCCCAAAATATGCAAACCTGGATAAAGTAAATCCGGGTTAGGTTGTGTTAAGCGGTGAGATGATGTTCCGCTATCTTGGTTGGACGGAAGCCGCTGATCTCATCATTAAAGGATTGAATGGTGCGATCGCTGCAAAAACTGTTACATATGATTTTGCCCGACAAATGGAAGGTGCAAAAGAAGTGAAATGTTCTGAATTCGGTGATGCAATAATAGCAAAAATGTAATATTGGATGACAGGTTTTCTAAACCTAAAAGATTTGGAAAACCTTAAACCCGGGTGATAAACTCGGGTTTTTATTTTTAAAAAGAAATGAAATTACTGTAATGCTAATAACCGCTCTTTTAATTGTATTGCCGCCATTGCATATCCGCCATTATCCGAATCAACAAGATGAACATGGGCATGATGATAATTGAAGAGAAGACAGGTTAACAATGCACTTGAAGCAGCGTGGATTCCATACACTAATTCTTTTGACTGATATTTTTTTTCTAAGTACGAATTGAGTTGTTCTCGCTGCTCGATTGAACCGGAAAGAACTTGACGAAGTTTATCATCAAATTTTTTGAAGTCGGTGTTTTCAATTAACGACTTCTTATATGTTCCCCAATCGGTCAATCCTGTTTTCATCTTTTGGGAAATCAGCAGTTTACCCAATAAAACACCATAACGGATTTTAACCCAATACCAGATTCTATATATAAAACCTTTTGAATATGACCTAATATTTGATTCTCCCGAAAGTTGTTGTTCGCTCATTGACATCGTAAGAAGTTGTTCTTGTAATGGATGACATTTAGCATCATTACCATAGATTGCTCCGATCGTTCCAATAATCTCACGATACGTTTTATTTTTTTCTTCCTCAGATGTGCCGAGTGCCTGAACTATCAAAGTAACGATTTCTCCTTGCGTGCTTGGAACATTTTGCCATCGGCATTCCAATCCTGAAAAATCTGCTGTGGGTTTATGCGTACCGATGTCGAGCGCAAATCGAGATTCAGTTTTCGGGTCTTTAAGACAATCCTCTGCGAATTGTAAACCACCTCCACTAAATGCTGCCTGATCGAACGATTTTGACAGACGGCATGGTGCGACCAAGACATTGTACCCCTGTTCACGAACAAATCGAATAGGAACGATCCCCACACGCAGATCTATTCCGTAAAGATCGTTCGCCATTAATTTTGTAGCGAGAAGAGATTGTTTGGCTTCATCAACCATCGATTCGGGAATACAGACGCAAGCACCATCTCCGCCAAAAATAAATGGCAGGGAAAATGATTTTTTAAGATTTAAAAGAGCCATGATCGTTGAAGCGCCGATCAAGTTTACCGCTTTATAGTTTCCATGACGGATCAAATCTGTGGAATTTTTAACATCGGAAACGGCGATATACCAGTCATCGGGCATTTCGGTGTAAATTTTTGGATCAGAGATGTCAACGAAGTTATCGATGGGTGTCAATTTTTCGTAAAAAGACTCGTTGCTCATTCCTCTATCAACCCTTCGTTAACTTCCATTTTTCAACTTCCTTTAACAACGAATGAATTTCCTGCTGTCGTTTTAAGAATGGCATGGTATCATTTCCAGCAACAGCTGCATTTTTCATTTGAATCCGATTTTCGGCAAGATCTATTTCCAATCGCTTTTTCTTCAACGATTTGATCGATCCAAGAGCAGAATCATACAATCGAGTCTCACTTGGTCTGCCCCCGATCTTGTTCCACCGTTCTCCAAGTTGATATCGATTGAAAGTTATATTGGCAATCATTGTCTTTTCCTGATCATCGCTCAGTAACGAAAGAAGATGGTTGATATCAACATCACCTGTTTCATCAAAAATGCTTAAAATAAGTTCAGCTATCTTCTTGGAGGTCGGATGCACAAAATCCTCTGTATGCAGATTGCCAAAAATGAACGGAATCATTTCTTTTGGATCTTCAAGCACTGCAGATAAGATCTCTTTTTCTTCCATCGGAATTTCACCAACAAGTACTTTCCGTTCATTTGTTGCACGCTCTTCCTCAGGAATTCCCGTTTTCACCGTTTCTACAAATTTTTGCGGAACACGACGCGTAGATTTTTCCAATTCGCCGTATAACATCGATTCATACAGATTATACTTTTCTGCAACCTCTTTGATAAAGAAAGATCGTTTCAGCTGGTCGCCGATCTTTGCAATGGATTGAACAAGACCTCGCACTGCTTCCGCTTTCCCTTCCGGTGAATCGAAATTCCCTGCGCGTTGAAACTCGTTTGCTTTATAATCAATGAACGTGACCGAACGTTTCAGCAATTCTTCAAATGCTTTTCCACCATTCTTCCGAACATAGGAATCAGGATCTTCTCCTTCGGGAAGCTGCACGATCCGCACATCAAGACCTCCTTCAAGGATAATGTCCACTCCACGCATCATCGCATTTGCACCAGCAGAATCTGCATCGTAGACAAGCGTAATATTCTTTGTATAACGCGAGACAAGTTGAATTTGTTCTGATGTTAATGCTGTTCCGCTGGACGCAACAATGTTCTTTGTCCCGGCTTGATGTACTGAAATGAGATCGGCATATCCTTCTACCAGCACTACAAAATCCCGTTCTCGAATTGCATCTTTCGCTTGAGAAAGTCCATAAAGGACTTTGCTTTTATGATAGATCGGCGTTTCTGATGAATTGATGTATTTCCCAAGATTGTCATCGTCGTATAATTTTCGAGCTCCGAATGCAATCACTCTCCCATTGGTATTGAAGATCGGGAACATCGCCCTGCCACGAAATGTATCGTAATTCCCACCATCATCACGGCGACGCACAAGCCCAACTTTTTCTAATTGCTCCGGGTCGATCCCTTCTTCTTGCGCTAACTTCAATAAAGAATCCCATCCGCGTAATGCATATCCGAGTCCAAACGCAGTCATTGTTTGATTGGTGAAACCGCGTTCGCGGAAATAATTCAGTGCAAATTCTCCTTCGGTCGTCTTTGTAAGATTTGCAAAGAAAGCACGTGCAGCAAACGACATCACGCCGTACATTTTCTCGGTCTCATTTGCAGATTCGTAGGCTTCTTCCGTCCGAGTAATAGAAATACCAGCACGCTCAGCAAGAATTTCCAATGCTTCAATATAGGAGGACTTTTCGTATTCCATCACAAATTTCACGACATCGCCGCCTCGGTGACAACCGAAACAATAGAACATTTGTTTATTAGGACTGACGCTGAAGGAAGGTGTTTTTTCCTGGTGGAATGGACACAAACCGAGATAGTCTTTACCTCGCTTTTTCAGTTGAAGTCTGGTCGAGATGACATCAACAATATCCGATGCAGCACGTATTTCATCTATTTTCTCTTGAGGGATTTTCACAAAAGGAAGATAACGAGATTTTACCGTATTGTGAAACACGGCAGAGTATGTTATAAAATTTGTTCTCTGTTGTGAAGAGAGATATTTTTTGTTATGTTTGGTCACCATTGGACATCTTTTCAAAACTGTTGCCATGGCATTGGAGTATATTAACATGGCAGTCACTTTACATATATATCTAAAGGAGTTATTATGGCAAACCGCTCATCGTTATTTGTCTTCATTTTTTGCATACTTTGGATCGCCGGATCAAATTCCACTTCGGCACAATCACTTCCCAAAAAAAATCATAGCCATGAAGTTTCTCTTGATAGTGCAAAAAAATATATCCAAAACTTGAAAAAAGACGCAATACAGATGAAAACACAAGGAGGATTGTTTTATCGTGATGTGTTCGATAAAATGCTTTCTCAAAAAGGACTTGTCGGCATTCGATATTACTATGCTAAAATGGATGATGGTAGTCCGACAATTGTCATGGTAGGGGTTGATTCATTGGGAAAAGATATGTCAAAAGCAGTCATCGCTGAAGGAACCTATCCATGTCCACCATATTGTGATATGGAAACCTTAATCACCAAATAACATGCAGATACCGGTCTTCGCACACGTCGCTGCTGCATCATATCTAATTCCCGCGGGAATAGGACTTCGAAATTGGAACATGTTACAAACTCCAATGAAGATATTCGCTCTTTTTTGTTTTTTTT